>CAZJME010000026.1:0-8692 GCA_964547235.1 uncultured Candidatus Saccharibacteria bacterium | reverse complement strand
TGGCTTTCTTGACGGTAGGTATTTACCGAGTACCGCGCCAGCCCAAGCATTACGCTCCTTGTCGCTTACTAAGAATAAGCCCCTGTGTCCACTCGTTCCCGACGAAAGACCAACCGATATGCTGTTATAGGTAGGCGTAAAGTTTCGTGACTTCTCACTTTTGATAGCGATTTTTAACGCCTTGTCTTTATCTAACCCAAGTGTATTCATGGTGTTAAAATTCTTCATCATCACAGATTTGTCCATGAGCGGCAGCTGTTTGAACTCGTCCATATTCGTAATCGCGGGAAGCTTAGCGAAAAAGGGTGAATTCTCTTTAAGAAATGCCAGATGTTTTATGACCATTTTTTCCTGAAATGTCTGGAGCTTTTTTCGCGAATTAAATTTCTTGAACCAGCGTGTTTCTGCAAAATAGCGGAGTGTTGTGAGTTTATTTTGCACGCATAAGTTCCTTCTGCTCATATTGGTCATGACTGAAGCATAACCTTACTCCTTGCTGCTTAAGTCGGCTCAATGTCTGCAGCGTCTTTAAAAATGCTCCGTGGTCATGATGAATTAGGTTAATAATACGACGCATGTTTCTTGATGGCTTCATGAGATCTTCGCCCCAACAAGCATCGCCGGCTAGTAATAATTCACCAGGGATAAATACCCCTAAATGGCCATGTGTGTGACCTTCGAGCGGTGTGAGAATTAGGGTGCCATCGCCAAATAAATCGTAGCCAGCCAACCCATTGTGCGTCGCTAGCTTTAGCTGCATATCTTCTAGCTTCAGGATGTGAGACTCAAACCATTTTGGCAGCAGTGCTGGAAAAAGAAGGTCTGTAGTGTGGGGATGTTGATATGTGCGGTAGCTATCTTTAGTGATAATAAACTGGCTATGATTAAAGAATTTTAAGCCGCCAATGTGGTCTGGATGGAGATGTGATAAAACTACATATTGAATGTCTTTTGGTGTAATACCATCTTTTTTAAGCTGGACGTCAATCTCTTCCTCCCTGCTGACATGAGTCGGGTTTAATAGTCTATAAAGCCAACCACGCCAACCTGTTTTGTAGATATTGAGCGAATAACCTGTGTCAAACAATACGTAGCCGTGCTTCGGATGCTTAATCAAAAATACCCCCGAGGGGAACACGCGTTTTCGAAAACTCTGGTTTCGATATACAAAGCCAAGCCTGTTCACGCAATTTCCACAATTGTAGTACAGTACGCTAGTTATTTTTTTTGTAGTTGTCGGCATATTTCTTAAGTCCTGCGTCAAGGCTAATTATTGGTGCATAGCCTAAGTCTTTCCTTGCACTCGATATATCAAGTGTTTGTGAATAACCCAGCGTACACACAGTATATCTTGTTACGGCTGGTTCGTTAGGTATACGTAACAAACGATAGGCATGCTCCAAAACTGTAGCCATGGCATATAGACTGTTTGGGGATAAGCGTTTGTAGTGAGGTTTTTGGTTGATATCTTTTAGGAGTTTCTCGGTAATGTCCTTAAACGGGCGCGGCTCACCGTTGGTAATATTGTACGTGTGTCCGTTCGCTTTTTGAGACTCCACGGCTAAGCGTATGGCGTGGGCCACATTTTCAACACAGGTCATATCAACCCGGTTTTGACCATTATTAATAAGCGGCAGTCCAATGGTGTTATTCGCCTTGATTATACGTGGCACGATGCTGGTATCGCCGATTCCGAAAATGCCACGTGGTCTTAAAATGACGGTATGCAGATTATTATTGGCTGCTTGCACCAATTTCTCGGCAGCAATTTTTGAACGAATGTAGTTATTAAGCTTATTTTTCGGGTTATATGCTGATTCGTGAATATTAAGACGATGCTGTCTGCCTGAATAAATACTTGGTGATGATATAAACACTAATTTTTTGATAGCGTTTTTCTGGCAAAACTGGATAACCTGTTGTGTGCCAAGGACGTTCGCATTATAAAAGTCGGCCCAACTGCCCCAGATAGTAGATAGCGCTGCAATATGCACGACCACATCCGCCTTTACGCGTTTATTAGCTAGGTTGCTCAAGTCACATGCAATTGTCTCGTTTGCAACAGGTTTGAGCTTAGCAAGCTTTTCCTGATCGCGCCCAGTCGCTATAACGTAATACCCATGCTTACTAAACTCCGTAACGGTGTAGCCACCCAAAAAGCCTGTAGCGCCTGTTATCAGTACTCGCTTCATAATGTATCCTCAAGTGTATATTGGATCTCCACTGTTGTGTTTGGATTCTCATAAAAAACTGCACAGGTATACAGTTTGTTCGGTACTATAAAATGCGGCTGTGCGCCTAGTATTGTGTCAACTGATATTGATGCAAAACCAAGTGCCAATCCAGCACCGAGTAGTTTGCCATATGCTTCCTTTATGACCCACGCTCTCAGGGGATCTACTTCGTCATTAATTTCCTTTGAGGTTAGTATTTTGGGTAAAAGTTTAGGAAGAAGTTCCCTTGGCTGCTCAATGTCGACACCAATCTCTTGATGGCCAACCGCGCAAGCTACATAATCCTGGCTGTATGAAATGTTAAAACAAATCGAACTGTCTTTTAAATATGGCTTGCCACTCGGCTTCTTGGAAATATTTTTTGCTTGATAGGTGATCCCAAACTTGGTTTTTAATATATCAGCAAGAATTGCATAACCCATTTTTGATTCATCTCGAATCGTACCCGTGTAGTGAGCTGGCATAGGAGTAGTGGTATATTTATGTAGCTCGGCCTTAGGAATAACATAGAGATAAACAACTGGTGCCTTAGCGGACATCAATAACATCCGGTTTATGTTTACGGCTCCAATACCACAGTATGATATTCAGATAGCCCATTGATTTCGCCTTCCGAATAGAGCCATAGACGAGTGCTTGCTTGTTAAGGCGAGCCTGAGATTTATCAATAATCTGACTAACCTTCAGGTGTAGCTCAAGATCCTCGTCGGTATCGTCAATGCTTGAGCGTGGAAAGCCATCTACCTCCAAGTATAATTTTGCGTCTATAGCCATGTTTAAGCCCGGTACCATAAAGAGTGGGTAGCGTTGACCTGGGCGTTTGTAAAAAATACGCGGCGCAGGCTCAAAAATACGCACGAATATAGCGGTGATTAAGCCGTCATACCAACGGTAGTTTGGTTCATCGGTTCGAGCTGCCAACCTCCCACCAACAAAACGTGCACCGGTTGCAAACTCATGCTTGAGTAAACGCACCCAATCTTTGCATGGCAATGCGTCGGCATCAGTTCTTGCAACAATGGTTGCGCCATGTTGAATTGCATAACGAAAGCCAGTGTCAGATGCTGCACCAGTGCCTTTCTGCTTCTCGTTAATTAAATGGATATTTAGTCCTGGGTGTTGCTTAATAAATGTCCGAACAATTTGAGGGGACTTGTCGGTGCTCATATTATTTACTAACACCATCGCAAAATCTGTATCACTCTGCTGCTCTAAAGCCTCAAGTGTTTTTAGTATGAGTTTTTGCTCGTTGAAGAACGGTATAACAACCCAAAATAATGGTTTGATTTGCTGCATAATTACCGAACTGCTTTCCTTTTGAGAGCCTTATCTTGTCTAATCTTGACATAGAAGTAGCGGAATATAAAGATTGTTAAAATCAGAATAAATATACCGCTAAGCATATTTTGTATAAGCACTAATCCATTACGGCCTAGACTGTTCCCGAGTAAGTATCCGGCTGAGAATAATAGGATGGCTTTAAGAATGGACGTCACAACACTGACTGCAATATAGTCGCGGAGCTTCATCTTTATAACACCAGCAATGATCACTGCTGGCATTGCTAGAAGGTCAGACATTTTGGCAAAGAAAAGCGTAATTTTGCCATGCTTCGAATAATAGCTTTCGACCAAATCTAGACGATGCTCTGTGACGCCAATGATTCTTGCATACTTTGTGCGAAGGATACCCCCACCAAATCTACCCAAACCATAGTAGAAAAGATCACTGACGATGTCGGCGGTGATGAGAGTCAGTAGGGCTAAACGGTAGTCAAGATGGGTAGCCTGCGCAGATAGGCCAGCGCCAAGAGTAATAACAGACCCTTCAAGGAAGTTTAAGAAAAATAAGATCAGATATGGTTGCATACTTAGATCTCATCCTTTTTAAGCGCATATCTCATGAACGACCTGTTCTGCATTAACATAGGGTATCTTGTGGCCACCAGAGATTTTAATTGCTTGCATATTCGGATATTTACTAAAGAAAGCAAGTGATGTCGGGTCGTAGAATGGGTCATTGGGACAGTAGATGTATTTTGTATTTGTCTTGAGTCCTCGGAGATCATCGTACATTGAGTATGCAAATATGGTGTTTCGCAAGGTATAGATGAATGATCGTCTCGTGTGACTTAAGTAATCAGTGACAATATCTCTCAAGTCGGGATTTTTTGTCAATAAAGTTGTATGCAGAAAGTCCATGAACCAGCTATCTCTCATGGAGTGGATGACTATGCCTAGTCTCCCAATATATGCCTTGTAAAGTAGTGGCAGCTTGCTCATTATCACGCGTTTTGCGTGCTCTGGACTTGTGAAAAGAGGAGGATTTATCAAAATAAGCTTTTGAACTAAATCTGGGTGATGTTTGGCGATTCTAAGCGCTATCATTGCACCCATGGAGTGTCCAACTAGAATTACTGGCTGACTAACGTCTTTCAAGAGTGCCCTTACGAGTTCTTCAGAATGGTCATCGATGTCATAGTTTAGTTCTGTGGGTTTGTCCGACATCCCAAAACCGATGCTATCAGGCGTAATGATATGAAATTTGTCATGTGGCATATGCCTAACCACTTTGTTCCAATACTTATGTGAGTGCGCAAACCCATGGAGCAATACAACCGGCTGGCCGGATCCGTGCATTTTCTTGGCAATTGTACTGGTTTGATTGGACATATTTAGATTAGGGCAGTTTAGTCTACCGAGGGTAACAGAACTTTATTAATTGTAAGTATAAACGATTATCTGGAAAATGGGTCTACTCTGAGAAAACTGTGTACCTAATCATGAATTCCCGAATGTATACTATCTTTATTATGAAAAGCCTTTCACTGGGTTCAGGAACTGTTAAATATGTGGAGGTCGGATCTGGTGAACCAATGCTGTTTCTGCACAATGGTGGTAGTGGGCACTGGGTCTGGCACTATCAAATACAGCATTTCGCTAAAAAATATCGTGTGTTTGCTTTTGATATGCTAGGGTGCGGTGCTTCGGATCGTCCGAATGTCACTTATGACCTCGACTTTTATGCTCAAATGACTGACGAGATTCTAGCGCAACTCAACTTGCAAAATGTTACATTAGTTGGCAACTGCGTGGGTGCTGCAGCGGCTCTCGAATGTAGCTTTCGAGATTCTACAAGGCTGAAAGCTTTGATTTTGTTTAATCTCTGTGGTGGTCATGACATGATGACACCTTTGGTGCGCTTAGCGAGTTTACCATTGCCTGGTTTTTTAAAACCGATTCACAGGGCTACACAGAAAATGATTGAGCACATTCCGGGTGTAATTACGACCGCCGTGCGTACCAACTATGCAGCTCCACCCAATCTTACTGACCCAGTTTTTCTAGCAGAGAGTAAAGAGGCTCATAGTCCAGCGCAAACAATGTCGCGACTAAATCTGAAGAGGGGTCTATCTTCGTTTAATAAGTTCAGCCATGATTTTGCTCTACCAACATACTTACCTCCTACCGTAGTTTTTTGGGGTCAACAAAACCGCGTTCTGCCTTTAGCAAATGGGGTGCAATTTTGCGAACGCCTCCAACCAACACGGACTCATATTGTGGAAGGTACTGGTCATTTATTGATGGCTGAGAAGCCCGATTATGTGAATTTAAAAATCGAAAATTTTCTGTACGACATCAGTCAAAGGCAGGCCTAGGAATTCGGTCTAGCTATTGCCCGCTCAGCCCCCATAGGCTTGGCTAGTCAAAGGCAGGACTAAACAACCAGAGATAATAGCACATGCCACCCCTTCGGACGGTTCCAACATTTTGATTCCTATTACGGAATATTTAATTCTACGAGACCAAAGAGAGAAGTTAGTTTCGGTCATAGAACTGGGTCTATGCTTTTCTCTGCTTGGTCTGGCTCCCGGGGCCGGATTCGAACCAGCACTAATTACCACCTATTTTTAGGTTCGTTTTATATTAGCTTACCCCTGTTGATTATCAAAATATTCTATATTTCAACAGCGGCTAAACCGTGTCACCATTATGCAAATCAAGGCAACATTTCTAATTCCTTTAGTTCGGTCTTGCGTTCGATGACCCAGCCTGGATGTGTTATGAGAGGCTATACGCGCGCAAGGAGTAGCACTCAATGGTGGCTCGGATTTTTTGCTAGAAAGAAATTGAATCACCATCGAGAATACTAAATCCTTTACGGATTATCTGAAACTCGATGTCATCAGCGTCTTTTTGCTCATTATAGACGGTTGCCAGCTCGTCCTCCGAAACCCACACATATTCTGAATGATCTTCTGGATCTAGCTTAATTTGCTCGATTGGGTCGACAAATTGAGCAAAATATACAATCTCAACAGAGTGCGAGCGCTTAATGTCGTTAACGTACGTAAAGGCAGCAAATGGATCACCGATGGCTGCCTCCATACCAAACTCTTCTTCAATCTCACGCGCTAGGCCAGCCACTAGATCCTCACCGTAATCTATATGCCCGCCGGGCATTTCAAATACATCTGGCAAGAATTTCTTGGTAGCAGCACGCTTGGGCAGGAAGACTTTTTCCACGCCATCAAAATTGTGGTGTACAAAAGCTACTGCCGTTATTACTTGCTGCCCCTCGGCTAACGTTTCGCTATCATGTGATGTCTTCATGTGCTCTAATCAATCCTGTTATACGATGTTGTTACACTTAGATTATGCCGAATCCAGTCAATTTTGTCATCTTTGATTTTTGGCATTGAAGCATCAAGGTTTAGCGGTATTTTGATCTTATCGTCTGAGTTACCACTACTGAGTGACTCCTCAAGCACCGCCTCAATACTGACTGTAGCTGATAGCTGTGCGGCTTTAAATTTTTTACTATTTTGCAGTAAATCCAATGACTCTAGCATAATTGAAATATGTAACGGATCGAACAAGTCTAGCGGCCGACTCAGTTCATTGTCGGTACCCTCTGAAATTTTAACTGCACCCCATCTACGTCGTTCATCGGCAAACTGTACTGCCATATTCTCAATCATGAATACCGCTTGATTTTGCTGGTCGGGCTTCATGCCACCGAGCAAGGATGCTGCTCGGTGAGCTCTGTCATCTTCGCTAGACAAAAGAATACCATTAATCATGGATCTGTTTAGGACAAGCTGTTCTCCTTGTTGTCGTGCTATGCTCCATCGACGAGAGCCGAACCCTACAGAAGCAAAAAGTTCCGCTTGCCTGCTATACAAGAAGGCTGATTCTCCCATATCAATCTTGTGTAAGAAATCAGAATATTTCTCTAGGATGCCAGCCTCGCGCATTTCTCTAAACAGCCATACGTGGTCAATCATGTCATGAACCGCATACATAACGCGTGATTCGGCAAAGCCGTTGATATCTAGGAGTCTCTGCGCCTTGAGTTTTTCAATAAGTGGCACGTCTCTGTCATCAATGGCACAATACCTCATTGCCTGATCTTTAGCCTCCGGACTGAAATCTATCTCGATGCCATTGTGTATGTAAAAATCAAGGTTTTTAGCACTATTTCCATGCAGGGACTGGTTCAGGTCACTTTTTTCAAACTCAGACCTCCGCTGTTCGTCCGATACTCGTCCTTCTTGTCCCGCCATAACCAACTTTAGGATGCCCACTTCGTGCTCCAAGCTATCCCTAAGACTAAGGTCGCCTGCCATTGTTGCCACTTTTGTCAATGTGTCTTCAGTGCCCTCCTCTGGGTTGGTGCACGTGGCAAGTATATCTGAATAATGCAGCTGGTCAGGAATACTCAGCTGATGACACAGCCACTATGTATAACTCAACTGATACAGCAAGCACCTGGTATAACGACATCAATCCAGGCAACAGTGTGAGCGGTGTGATCGTCTTCGATCTACCAAAAGACCAAACACCAGTGAGTGCGGAACTGCATGACAGTGCCTTCTCAAACGGTGTAAAAGTAAACCTATAATTAGGCTAGACTTACAGATCAGACAGCGGTACTGTTTGATGTACAGCCATGCTGGACGAAAATACTCAACCACTTAAATACTGCCTGTACGCTCGAAAGTCTTCCGAGTCTGACGAGCGTCAGGCAATGAGTATTGATTCACAATTAGCAGAAATGAGAGCCCTCGCCGAAAACGAGGGCTTAAATGTTGTATGCGAATTACAAGAAAGCCATTCGGCTAAAGACTCAGGCAAGCGACCAGTCTATAACAAGTTGCTGGATGGGCTGGAGCATCAAGAATACAATGCGATTTTGACATGGGCACCAGACCGCTTAAGCAGGAATGCGGGAGACCTGGGAGCGGTTGTAGATCTCATGGATCAACACAAGCTCCTGCATATACGCACGTACTCCCAGACCTTCACTAATAACCCGAACGAGAAGTTCCTCCTGATGATTCTCTGCTCTCAGGCCAAACTTGAAAACGATAATAAGAGCGTTAACGTAAAGCGTGGTATACGAACGAAGTGTGAGATGGGCTGGCGACCAGGCGTTGCCCCACTTGGCTATATAAA
>CAZJME010000025.1:0-8719 GCA_964547235.1 uncultured Candidatus Saccharibacteria bacterium | reverse complement strand
TTCCTCATACTTTACCCTTAGAGGGTTAAAAGGGACGGGTTTAGCTACGAAAAACGGTGGAATATGCATCAGGATAAGCACTAGCGGCAAAATAACCGTAGTATAGACGTCGATGTGCTTCAGTGGGTTAAGCGTTAATCTCCCCAAGTCACTTGCGGTCGTATCGCCCAGCCAGTGCGCAACAAATGCGTGCATGGCTTCGTGAATACCCATAGAAAACAGAATTGACCCAAATACGGCGACAATTTCTACACCAGTTAGATCACTTAGCATCTCTTCAGTATAGCAAGTCTCCCTCCAGAATGTTGACTATTTGGCATAAAACAGATACAATGAACCTCTGAATTTAAGGAAAAGTATGCAAAAGTGTGACATTACCGGCAAAGGCAAACAGTTTGGCCACAACGTGAGCTTCTCTCAAAGACACACTAAAAAAGTTTGGAAACCCAACTTACAGACCAAAACGCTGACCGTCGACGGCAAAAAAGTTCAAATGAAGATCAGTACGCAAGCTATTCGTACTCTCAAGAAAAAAGGCCTTCTTTAGGCCTTTTAGCAATCCTCGGCTTATCCTAACGTTCGAGAATAATAAGTTGTGTTTGGTCAGAACCCAATAAATCGCCGCCCTTTATTTTAAGTTTACTTATGCGCTCTTTGGGTTCCATAGCTAAGCCCTTCAGAACCTCGTCGAGCTCTTCGGCTGGAACAGGATATTTAAGCTCTTCATCTGCATAATTTGTTGGCACTACAATTTTTGGTTCGATCTTCTTAATAACCTGTAGTGCGCCGATACTATCGAGTGTAAAACCGTGACCACCAACCGGAACAAGGAGAACGTCGACCAATCCAAGGTTTTCCAGCTGACTCTCGCTTAGCTCGGGATAAATATGCCCAAGCACTACCACGCGTAGCTCCTCAGCTTCAATCTTATAGATGGTACTATTCTTGACATCCGCTTCATCGATATGCCCTCGTGCAGCAATACCGGTTATAGAGACATCCGAGACTTCGTATTCGCCTGGCTGATCAACCAGGAGTCGACCTTTTGCCTCACCATGTTGCCCTGTAAAGACGGCTATGTCATCAGCTTTGGTAATGGTCTTTTGGCCTAGGTCTGCGAGATTGTCGTCTATGACCACACTGGCTTTTTTAGTCGTTATTTTTATACAATTTCCACCAAAATATTGAATTTCCATACGTTCCCTTCGTTATTTGCTGTTTTCCAGTACGCCTTGCTTGTCGAGCAAGATTTGATGCTTGGCAGTAATGACATCTGAGATAAAACGATCGTTTATCTGTCTACGGTAATGAAACTCCTGCAGCGGCATCACTGCATAACGAATTTCCTTCTTCTCTCTTTTCTCTAGATTTTCGATAAACTTATTGAGTTGCGTCTGGTTTATATCACCCACAATCAACATGTCGATACCGGAACGATCATCACGCGTGAACTGGCCGGTGTAAAGCGCCAGCTCTACATTACCCAACACCTTCAGCTCCTCGTTTTCTTCCGGTACCACTGGCGCAACCTCAGTCTTTGCCATAGCCTTCTTGGCCGACCCACCCTTTGTACCGCCAAAAATCTGTGACAATGGCTCATAGAATTCGTAGTCTTGGTTGACTTCATAGTACAAACGGTTGTTCGTAGTATCGGAACGGATAATACCGGCATTTAGTAGATTAGCTAGCTCGCGCCGAACCGAGTTTATTTGCTCGTCAATCTTTCTGGTAATTTCTCGGACATAAAACGAACGATTAGGATTACCGTAAAAGAGATGTAACAACTTTACCCAAGTCTTTGACCCAAACAATTGTTCAACCATGGCCTCATTGTAGCAGATGGCAGTAATTTGTTCAGGGGTTTTTGTTCAAAAACGTTGTGATCAAGTCTACAACTTGCTTGGGGTGATTAATCCAGTGAATACTTTTGTTGCGCTTAAACCAGGTCATCTGACGCTTAGCCAAATTCATATCGTTTTGTACGAACATAGCTTTTGCCGTTTCTAGGTAAATTTCACCACGATTGTAATGAAGTAAAGCTTTGTAACCGGGCGCTATCATTGCTTTGCTAATAGGATATGTTATTGTGAGCATTCGCGCCTCGTCGATGACCCCTCTATGCAACATTGCTTCGACACGCACAGAGAGGCGCTCCTTGAGGGCGTCTCGCTCAACGGCCAAACCTAAAATGAGTGTATTAGCTCGTAGGGTTTGCTTTTGCTTTGGCGTATCTGCTTTGAGGTGCCGCGGGTTTTGCAAGTCGCGGGGTGCAGTTGCTGCGGCAAACTGATAGTCATAGAGTACCGAGTCGATATACAAACCACTACCACCTACCAACAACGGTAATTTACCGCGACGATGAATATCCGCAATTGTTGCTTCGGACAGGCGTTTAAAATCTGCTACGGTAAAAGGTTCGCTTGGTTCAACGACATCGAGCAAATGATGTGGGACTATTTTACGTTCGGCGACCGTTGGTTTGGCAGTACCAATATCCATACCTTTGTAAACCGTCCGTGAATCGGCACAAATAATTTCACCATCAAATTGTCGCGCTAGGTCAATTGCTAACGTTGTTTTTCCAGACCCAGTCGGCCCGACAATAGCGACTAATGGTCGAAGTGCCATAATGCTTTCGACATGTTTACTTTATAGTCGCTAATCTCTACTCCTTCAGCGGACAAAACCTGACAATGCCCTTCGGTACCGCCAGGAAAACCCTCAGCCAGTGAACCATCTTTCTTAACAACCCGCTGCCATGGCAGGCTTGGATCGCCAAAATGAGCAATACCACCGACGATGCGTGCAGCCCGGGGCCTACCGCACAGGGCAGCAATTTGTCCATACGTCATTACTCTCCCCTGAGGAATACTCTTCACTAGCGTATAGACTTGCTGCTTAAAATTGTCAGACGGTTTCATTGTTTGCACAAAAAGTCTGCTAAATCACTAAGCTTCACTTTTTGCTCTTTGTCTTTGGTGCGCACACTTACCTCCTTAGCGTCTGCGTCTTTCGGACCAACTATAAGCGTGACCGGAATTTTCATACCAACTGCGTCGCGTATCTTGCGCCCAAGTGATTCGTTACGATCGTCCACCGTGAAGCGCAGCTCATTATATTTTAGTGGCTGCATGAGGACTATTCCGCCCAAAACATCGGTAATTTGCTTCACATAGTCAGCAACGGAATCGTTGATAGTCAGGATGCGTACCTGTTCCGGTGCCATCCAAAACGGGAACCACCCAGCCGTATGTTCAATATATACACTGAGGAACCGCTCGATACTACCTAAAATCGCCTTGTGGACCATGGCTGGCCGAGCTTTAGACCCGTCATCTGCGGTATATTCGAGCTCAAAACGTTCGGGCATGACATAGTCTAGTTGCACAGTCGCACACTGCCAACGGCGCCCCAAAGCATCAGAGATGTATATATCTATCTTGGGACCATAAAAAGCCGCCTCACCCAGCTCAACCTTATAATCCAGCTGTTCTTCTTTGGCGACTTTTTCAATTATCTCTTGAGCCGCCTCCCATACTTTTGGATCGCCAAAATACTTATCTTCATTGTCACGGAAGGATAGATCAACACTCAGTGGCAAATCGAGCACCCTGTACATTTCACGAACCATGCCAAGAACAGCGCGTATCTCGTTTTCTATCTGATCATGCCGCACAAACGCGTGCGAATCGTCTTGGGTCAGCGAACGCACTCGTGAGAGTCCATGCAATTCACCGCTTTTCTCGTCCCGATACATTGTGGTTGTTTCCATATAACGAAGCGGAAAGTCGCGGTAGCTTCGTGGTCGTGAGGCATAGATCTGCACCACATGCGGGCAGTTCATCGGTTTCATCATGAACTTGTCATCAGATTCTGCACTACTTACGTCGAATCGTTCAGGGTACTTCTCGTAATGACCCGATCGTTTGTATAGCTCTATACGAGTCATATGAGGAGCCCAAACCGCTTCGTACCCTTTATCGCGCTGGAGTTGCTCGGAAAGACCATTGAGCTTATTCCGCAAAATAGTTCCTCGAGGCGTGAACAGCGGCAGTCCTGGGCCAACCAGATCAGAGAGTACAAAAAGGTCTAGCTCTTGTCCCAATTTTCGATGGTCGCGTGCTTTTGCCTCCTCGAGCAATTCGAGGTATTTAGTAAGCTCTTCTCGCGTCTCAAACGCTACTCCATAGAGGCGCTGCATTTGCGGATTACCTTCTTTGCCGCGCCAGTAGGCTCCTGCAACGCGCATCAATTTGAAAGCACCTACCTTGCCGGTGCTGGCTACGTGTGGGCCCCTACAGAGGTCGGTAAAGTCACCATTGGTGTAGAACGAAACCGCCTCAACCTTGCTCTCTCCTTCAGTGAGTGTGCCCAGCTCATTGGCGTCGAGCTCCTTGGCAACGGTGGTACCGGCTCGTTTCAAATCATTTAATAATTCTTCTTTATAGGGTTGCGAAGCTTCTTTAGCCCATGCAATTGCCTCATCAACCGGTTTTTCGGAACGTTCAAAGGGTTGATCAGCGTCAATAATCTTCTTCATCTCTGTTTCGATCTTGGCAAAATCTTCTTCAGAGATAGTAGTGTCGCCAAGATCAATATCATAGTAAAAACCGCTCTCTACAACTGGCCCTACACCAAACTTAGCATGCGGCCAGAGATGCTGTACGGCAGTAGCGGTAATGTGCGCCAAACTATGCCGCATGGCATGTAAATTATCTTTGTGTTCGCTCATACTCGCCCCTCTCACAGTGATTTAGAAATAAAATAACGCAGCCTGGCCTCTGTTTGAGTTACCGTTGCTGCGTTTCGGGCCCGGGTAATCCAGGCGGTTCCACCGAAATCTTTCGCTCTTGCTGGCACGTTTAAGGCACATTCCAGCCCTGCTCGCCTTCGCTCGGCGGTTGGTGAGACCGCGTCTGTGCAAGCATAATTGTAGCACATCTACAAAGCCGGTGTCGCAAAATAAAATCGAGTGGTCTCGCAATCCACTCGATCTTTTGGAGTAACAACTCCCAAAACTTCACCTGTGCTAATTATCATAGCAAGGTTGGTACTATATGGCTAGTACAAAACTGTTGTCTTTGCTACATTGCCTTTGTGGATAGTTCTATACCGTACATGATATACTCGATTCCTATCAATACCCTTCCTGATATAAAAAGAGACCTCTGCACAGAGGTCTCTTTTTGGTGGGCGATAGAGGATTCGAACCTCTCACCTCCTCAACGTCAATGAGGCGCTCTAGCCAAATGAGCTAATCACCCTTTTTACGTTTTTAGATAATAAAGGATAGTTCGCAACATTTCAACTTATTCACTGCCCTAGCACAAGCACTTCTACCCCTAAGATCCACGTTGTGAAAAGTGATCTCGCCTTGACTATTTTATGCTTAGCTGTTATCATAAGCATGTTAATCGAGGTGTTAACGGTTTTGAGTACCAGCAAACCAAGTGTGCTGGGGAGTTTTAAGCTTTTCTATGAGGAGCTGATCCCTATTCGACGAACTAGTCGAATTCGACGCATTCGTCTCAACAGCACGAACTAGCTCACCATGGTGAGTGGAACCTCCGGAACAATCCGGAGGTTTTTTATACCCATTTTTCCTATACTTATCCACTAGCGTTTTTACCAGCGGTATGTCAATATGTAGCTATGGAATGTCTTTATTGTTCTGCCCCAACAGCAGTCACTAACTCCCGTCCGAGCAAAAAAACACCAGGGGTATGGCGACGCCGAAAATGCACTGGCTGTGGTGCGATCTTCACCACTAAAGAACAGCCCGATTTTGACAAGAGTCTGGTGATCAAAAGAGGTGCGAAACTTGTGGCCTTCAGTCGCGACTCCCTGTTTAGTAGTATTTATCAGGCATGTGGGCATCGACAGAACGCGAGCGAAGCTGCTAGCGCACTCACCGCTACAGTGCTTGACCATCTGGTGGCCTCCTCTAACCACGGAGTTTTAACAAGGAGGCAGGTAGTTCAAACGACAAGCGCCGTCCTTAAACGCTTCGACAAAGCGGCAGCCGTCCAGTACGCAGCTTATCACCCGCTCTAAAGTTACTTTTTAACAGCCTTGACTGTAGCGTTAAAGGTACTTAGATATTTTTTGAACATTAGTCTGGTCTGCGAATTGAGAGCGGCTACCGCATTAAAACAAATACCGGTTATCGGCAGCATGACCCATTGCACGACCATAAACAATGTGCGATGTGCCTTGTAACGCTTGGGCTTCGGTGGTAGTGCCTTAAAACTTAAGAACAGCGTGATAAAAATACCGATCATCGCTATTGTTTGGATGCTACTGGCAACGTGTGGCAACTGATTAGCGGTGTAGTCTTTAGGGTTAAAGAATGGGGGGATAAAGGCAGCAAACAACAGGATAAGCGGAGCTGTTGCCCAGCTCACATGCCCTTCCAGCAAACGTAAGAATTTAGCCCATACGTCTCGACGTGATATTTTTTTGTCGTTACTAAAAAAACCCTTCTCTGCAACGTACGCAATGTCCGAGGCACCATAGGCCCAACGACGAATCTGTATGAACTGTTCCTTGATTGTTTTGCGGTAAGTTTCAGCGAGGACAGCGTCTTGATAGATTGGTAAATAAATTGGATACACCTCGTAATGGCCATCGAAGCGAAAATAGGAGCGCCAGAACTGATGCCCATCTTCCACAATAGTACGAACACTCCAAAAGTCAGTTTCTATAAGGGCTTCCATGCTTTGTGAATGCGACGAGAAATTACGCAGCGTATGGGGGCGCAGCGACTGTACAATCATCCAAAAAGAGTTACCTGTTGCAATAACGCGCATGGGAGCTGGTGCGTCCCAGATATTGTTGGTGTACATCGCTACCGGTTGGTATGAAACGTGTAGCGGATCTGGTGACATAGCGATGGTGTACGTGAGTGCAGCAAAATAATTCTTGTGGGGGCGATTATCGGCATCGAACGTTGTTACCATCACGGTGTTGGGGTCGATGTCTTCGGCTTCAAGATACTCCTGCAACCTGCGTGCACCCCAGGTAGCGTTCGGCCCCTTGCCTTTTACTTCGCCTGGCAAATCTTGGGGATGCTTGGTAGCAAAGGCGTGACGGAAGTACTTGGCATACTCTTTGGTCAATGTCTCTACCTGTTTTTCGATTTCTTTGCCGGCACGCTCTTCGTAAGTAAGCACTAAAATTGCCTTGGAGATGTCGTAGGTTGAATCAATAATATACTTCAGTGTTGGTTCCAAAATCTCACGACCATCAGTGTGAGTGGGGATAATAATGGCATGCACAATATCACTCGGTTTGAGAGGTGTAGGCGAGCGATTTAAGCGCGCCACATTCTCGTAATGCCACTTCGGCTTTTTGCCGGTCTCGGCGACACGCTTGTTTTCTAGATCGTTAAGTAACGACAGCCAGTCATACTTCTGATGCTGTTGTAATGTATGCCACCCCTGCAACACACGAATGTTGAGACCAACAGCACGTACAAACCACGTCAACATGAAGGCGATGATGAAAAGCGCCGTAATTGAAGGGTTAATAAGACTGAACACAAAAGGTGCAATGAGAATAAACCAACTCAGCGCACCGGGTAAAATCTCAAAAAATCGATATCGTCGCCCACGCTCATCTTCGTTGGGAATTTCGATATCTCGTACGTTCATAATTAGCGCAGAATTAAAAGTGAGTTACTTACAATAATGGTCAGCACCAACAATAGCGTACCCATCGCCAGGATACTCAGAGCGTAATGTCGATGATGTGCGAACATTCGCATACTGAGTGCTAAATGTATGCCGACAATTAAAAATGCAAAGACGATAAACGCTAGTAGGTCAACCAAATGCCCAGGTTTGAAGGGACTAATCCCTAGATTGGCGCGATATTCTGCAATATAACCACTGTTTCGTGCTCCATCAAGGCGCAAAAATATGAGAACCGTCCCCAAAAAAGCCAAAAATGTGTTAAGACTCAGCAACAACAATACAATACGGTCATGAAGGTAGTTCTTCGGAAAATGCATATATACTAATTCTACACGCTTTCTTTTTCAGCCACTAGCCCTTGTGGTCGCCCATACGATTAACAGCCTTCTTGTATTTATAGTTTGATCTTGTACTCATGAGAGGGACTAATGAACCCCGATACCAGTAAAATCATGAGCATTGGTGTTCGGCGACATTTCTCGCAGAATGTTCCTTACAGAGTTGTAAATCCTCGCTGCTGGTACCTACACTAGGAATTGGACATAATTGACAGTTTCGTCCAACATAATTGACACAAGTTTTCATGGGTTCATTCCCTTGCGCACAAACGCTAACTCTTCTTTCCCTGATCTCGGCCTTGGGAAGTAGTGGCCTTTTCTTTCGCCGCGCAGAGCGCAGACCAAAGAAAAGCCGCCTGACAGGGCGCCCAATTCCAATTTTGTTCCGAAGTGGTGCGAGTGGCGAGAATCGAACTCGCGACCCAACCTTGGGAAGGTTATGTTTTACCACTAAACTACACTCGCATAATGGATAAGCCTTGCGCCTTTTTTCACCCCTAAAATCTTATGATTTTATGGAACCCCCCATTATCTCTCATCGCTCGTCGGCTAAGCCGACCTTAAAGGGCAAACTCGCTACTTTTTTCCCTTTAAGCAATTTGGAGCATTTCTACCGAAACGCTATAACCCATTTTAGCAAAAGCCAACAGATAAGAACAGATGTGAAGTGGAAACCGAGCGATAATC
>CAZJME010000024.1:0-8729 GCA_964547235.1 uncultured Candidatus Saccharibacteria bacterium | reverse complement strand
ACAGTTCGAGTGAATCGAAAGAACGCCGAAAAAGAACTCGACGCCGATGAGGTTGAGCGAATCATAACACTAGTACAAAAACGAGCCCGTGCGCGTGCTAAGCAACAGCTGGTTTGGGAGTTGGGTGGCAAAGAGGTTGAGATTCAGCTGGTCAATAGTGCACTGGTGAATATCGAGATAGACGGCTATCCCGTAACAAACCCATTAGGTTTTAAGGGCAAGGAAGTGGTGGTTCAGTTGTACACCGCCTTTGCACCGATGATTCACATTGGTGCCCTAGAACGTACCGCTAAAGAACTCGACCTTGATTTGTTGGCCGTGGCAGCAGAGCCGTTTGCTGTCTCACGCTCGGTTATCGGAGACGATCCAAACGCCAGTATGAGCGCCATTTTAATGGACGTTGGTGGTGGAACGACTGACATTGCCGTGATTAACGAAGGCGGCGTGCAAGGCACCAAAATGTTTGGCATCGGTGGCCGCGCCTATACTAAAAGTGTTGAGCGTAATTTGGGTGTAAGTTTCCTTCAGGCCGAAGAGCTTAAGCTGAGTTTAGGTACAGACAAAATACCTGAAAAGAAAGAGTCTCAAGTTGAAGCAGCGCTGCGTAAAACGTTGGAAGTCTGGACTTCTGGCGTAGAACTGGCGCTGGGTGAGTTCACGCAACTTGACCATCTACCCTATCGGCTTTTACTTTGTGGTGGTGGTTCGAGCCTCGAGATGCTTATGCGTGAGTTATCTTCGACCAACTGGTACAGTAGCTTGCCCTTCACACGAAAACCGGTGGTACAGCATATCCAGCCGCATCAAGTTGTCGGCATTGTTGACAAAACAGCGACAGTCACCGATCATACCTTTATAACTGCCATGGGCTTGCTGCGTGTTGGCCTCGACACCTTGCAGCAGGATGATACGGCGGCTGGCAGCAACGCAATCAGACAAAAAATTGATCGATTACTGAGGATTTAATAATGGCAGAAGCACACGCTAATAATCAAAAAGATACTGTTTACATCGACGTCGACGATGAGATTACTGCCATTATTGATAAGGTGCGTGGCAGCAAACATAAAATTGTTGCTCTCGTATTACCGAAACGTGCCACTGTGCTGCAGAGCATCGTTAATATGAAGCTTCTAAAGCGGGCGGGCGACGAAACGAAGAAGCGGATTGTTCTAATCACCAGCGAGGCCGGACTATTACCATTGGCTGGCGCCGTTAAGCTGTACGTTGCCAAGACCTTGCAAAGCAAGCCCGAAATTCCTGAGGCGCCTAAAGTCCCCTCTGCGGATGTTGCTCTGGATGAACCTGATGAGCTCGATGATGAGTCGGAGTCGCAAGAAGTTGATAAAAGTAAGTCAGTCGGCGAGCTAGCTGGTGCGAAAGCCGCAGCTGCAGCAGCGCAAAAACCAGCTCCCGAAGATACTATTGAGCTCGATGATGATGAAATAGAAGCAGCAACCGCAGAAGGAAAGTCAAAAAACGCTAAAAAGCGCGAGGATAAAAAGCTAAAAGTCCCAAACTTTAATAGCTTTCGCAAGCGCGTCTTTCTGATTGTTGGCGGTGTCGTGCTGCTGATAGTTTTTTGGATTTTAGCAGTCATTTTCTTGCCCAAAGCAAGCATAGTTGTGAAATCTGATTCAGTGGAGAGTAATGCAGAGGTGACATTCACCGTGGATACCGCACAAAAAAGTTTAAACGAAGGGTCCAAAACAATCCCCGCCATTTCCAAGCAAACTAAAAAATCTGATAGTGTGAAGGTTTCGGCAACAGGGAAGAAAGATGTTGGGGATAAGGCGACTGGAACAATGCGTTTCATAAACTGCAACCAGGCAGACAAACTGACTGATAACACAAGGATCGTACCGTCCGGTACTGCTATTACGTCAAACGGTCTCACCTTTATAACAACGGCGGATGCCTCGGTTCCACCAAGTGGGTACTCAATCAGTGGGAATTGTAAAAGTGACAAGTCAAGTTCGCCCGTTGGTGTAGTGGCTCAAAACTCTGGCGATCAATACAATCTTAGCACCCGTTCCTACTCGGTTTCAGGCTTTTCTACTATTAGCGCAACTGGTAGCGATATGACGGGCGGTACTACAAAAAATGTTTCTGTAGTAAGCGATGACGACATCGCCAACGCTAAACAGCAGCTCAATGATAAGAGCAAGGACACGGCCAAGAGTGAGCTTACAAAACTACTCAAAGACGCCAATTTGTTTCCGTTGCCCGACACGCTGCAGAGCAGTACGGCTAACGTTACGAGTACGCCAAATGTCGGGGACGAAGCCAGTGATGTCACCGTTAATAGTGAAGTTACGTATACTATGCTGGGCATAAAACGCGACGACTTACGCACGCTTGTTATCAACGATGCCAAAAAAGATATCGACACTACTAAACAGCAAGTTAATGACGATGGTCTTGACAAGGCGGTCTTCCGATTCGAGAGCAAGAAGTCGGATAATCAGCAAACCCTATCGGTTCAGTCGACAGTTAGCACTGGTGTTCATGTTGACCAAGATGATTTAAAAAAGCAGATTGCTGGCAAGAAACGGGGTGATGTTCAAACGATTATCGGTGCCCTACCAGGGGTGAAGGACGTGCAAGTAAAATATAGTCCGTTCTGGGTGTCTATCACACCAAAAAAGGCCAGCCGTATAACAATTACCTTCCAGAAGATATAATAGAATCATGTCGCCTAAACGCGTACTCGCTATGGATGTTGGAGACAAGCGTATTGGCCTTGCTTTGGCAAGTTATCTTGCTCGCATTGCAGAGCCATACAAAACCATTGCCGTCGGTCCTGCGGTTGTAGATGAAATTGTGACCATAACCAAAGAGCAAAACGTTGGTCGCATTGTGGTTGGTTTGCCGAGAAACATGAACGGTGAAGAGACAGAACAAACCCAGAAGGTAAAGCGATTCGTTTCCGAGCTAAGCAAAAAGCTGTCGATCCCGCTTGATTTTCAGGATGAAAGCCTAACTTCTGTCAAGGCAGAAGCGATACTTGCCGAAACGGCTAAAACACCCAACAGTTATGATGTCGATTCTGTTGCGGCCAGCCTGATCTTAGAGGATTTCTTGCACGAAAAGAGTGGGGCGTTGCAATGAGAAGACCTTCGACCAAAATTTGGCGACGATTTTTTTGGGTGGCAATTATCGTTGCGTGCTTGGCGGTCATGGCGGTTATCGGAGGAGTGCGCTATTACTACCAAACAAACCTTCGGGCTCTCAATAATTCTCAGTCTTCCGTGTCCTTTACTATCCCGACCGGAACTGTCTTGCGCCAGACCGCGACCAAGTTACAAGACGAGAAAATAATAAAAAGTGGCTGGGCATTTGAACGCTATGTTCGCAACCATAGCGCTGAGAATCAAATTAAGGCCGGCACCTACGAGCTTAGCCCTAGTTACGATGTATCGCAGATCGTTTCAATTATTACAGAAGGAAAAGTGGCCACTAACCTTATTACAATTTTACCTGGTAAGCGGCTTGACCAAATAAAGAAAACATTTATAAACGCTGGATTTTCCAGCCAAGGTGTTGACGCAGCTTTTAACCCTGATAAGTACGATAATCACCCTGCGTTGGTAGATAAACCAAAAAATGCCAGTCTCGAAGGTTACTTATATCCAGAATCCTTTCAGCGAACCACTGACACTTCTGCAGAAGATATTATTCGCTCTTCACTTGATGAAATGCAAAAGCGCTTGACGCCAGAACTAAGGCAAGCATTTTCCGACCAAGGTCTCAGTGTCTACCGTGCAGTAACGCTGGCATCCATTGTCGAGAAAGAAGTTTCTAAACCAAGTGATCGGGCTAAGGTGGCCCAGGTGTTTTTGCTGCGACTCAAACAAGGCAGAAGGCTTGAATCCGATGCTACCACCACCTACGCCAAAGCTCTCGGTAGTGTTGCCTATGATACATATGCTATTGATGGTTTGCCGCCTGGACCCATAAGCAATGTCACAGAGAGCTCCTTGAATGCGGTGGCTCACCCAGCTGGCACGGATTGGCTGTATTTTGTTTCCGGTGATGATGGCAACACCTATTTTTCGCACACTTTAGACGAGCATCAGGCTCTGACTGCGCAACACTGCAAAAAATTGTGTAGCGGAGACTAGACCCAAAAAGCATAAGGACTCTTTGTGGCACGGCTAAAATATGGTAAAATGGGAACTGCACCACGGTGTAGCTTACAGATGTAAGTATCTCGCAAACACCGCCCGTGCAGTCGATGATTTTCTCATCGGTACGTTCATTAGAATGAGGAGAATCGTATTCGTACAAGCGTTAAAAGTCTGAGTTTAGATGCTTCGCGTACCTCAGAATCAATTAAGGTAAAATCACCAAGACGGCTCTATAGTCGTTTGAATAAGCGCTCCAAACGGCGAGTTGTTCGCACGAGTATCGTTCTTGCCAATGTCGCCCTCCTGCTAGTTGTCGGTGGTTTTGTGTTGCGCACGCCGAAATCAACCCCTATTCAGTCAAAGAGTGCGGTCGCTATTGGCGATGAAGATGCCGCTAATAATGCTCTCGATCAACTATCATCTGCCGATATTGCGGTCAACGTAGCTCGTTTGACGAGCTTAGATGAAGCTGTTTCGGTTGCCAACAAGGCCGACACAGTGAATGCCCAGCTAACTGTTACACCGGCAGATGATACGGTAGTTGCTAAGCCACAGGTTGTCGCCACGGCGTTAAAGTCGCGCAAAGACATTCAGAAGTACACCGTTCAAGATGGCGATACAGTGCCAAAACTGGCCGAAAAATTTGGCATAACCTCAGACACGATTAGATGGTCTAATGGTGTTAGTGGCGATGCTCTGCAAGTGGGCAAGGAACTGGTTATTTCGCCCGTAAATGGTATCGTCTATACCGTCAAAGCTGGTGATACAGCCGACTCGCTTGCTTCGAAATATAAGGGTAACAAGGATCAGATCGTTGCTTTTAATGATGCTGAATTGGGCGGGCTGAAAGTCGGTGAGCTCATTGTTATCCCAGATGGAGACGCTACACCGGCGCCAACACGTTTAGCCGTTTCGCGTGGTTTGACGACCGATGGCTTCTCTTGGGGCGGAGGCGCAGCTATCTATGGAGGATACAATGGCTATGACTACGGTTACTGCACATGGTATGCCGCAAAGCGTCGGTCAGATATTGGCAGCGCAATTCCAAGCAATCTTGGGAATGCTAGTACGTGGAAAGCGTTAGCTCAACGTGCGGGTATCCCGGTTGGCAACGTGCCTCAGGCTGGCGCTGTTATATGGACGCCACCACGCGATTACTATGGTCACGTAGGTTTTGTTGACTCAGTTGATGCAGATGGTACGGTTCATGTGTCAGAGATGAACGTATATGGTTGGGGACGCGTTAGCAATCGTACGCTCTCAGCCGCAGAAGCAGCCAGCTATAGCTACATATATTAGGCTGGACTAAAGTGGCCGACCCCTGTAATCTTAAATCGTATGTTTATTGACACAGCGAAAGTGGTGGTACGTGCTGGCGATGGCGGAAACGGTATCGTTAGTTTTAGGCACGAAAAATTTATAGATAAAGGTGGCCCTGATGGTGGCGATGGCGGCGATGGCGGCGATGTTATTTTTCGTGCGAGCCGTAATCAAAATACGTTAGCAAGTTTCCGTTACCAAAAGGAGCTGAAAGCTGAGAATGGTCAAACTGGAGGTAAACGAAAAAAACATGGTAAAAGTGGCGGTTCATTGGTGGTTGCTTTGCCTGTTGGAACGAGCGTTGTGGCGGACAGTGAAGTTGTCGCCGATCTTGTTCACGATGGTGACGAAGTTATAATTGCCAAAGGTGGCAAGGGTGGCTTCGGCAATGCTCATTTTGTGAGCAGTACTCGCCAAGCACCACGTCTGGCAGAAAAAGGTGAGCTTGGCGAGGTGCGGGAATTGGAACTGGAACTAAAGTCAATTGCTGATATCGGCATTGTCGGCTTGCCCAACGCCGGCAAGTCGACTCTACTGGCGCGCATTAGTAACGCCAAGCCACAAATTGCCGACTATGCTTTTACTACACTGATACCAAATCTTGGCATGGTTGATATTGACGAAAGTACCAGCCTATTGTTTGCAGACGTGCCAGGTCTTATAGAGGGTGCCAGTCAAGGTAAGGGTCTTGGCGATGAGTTTTTGCGCCACGTTGAACGGACGAGCGTAATTCTGCATATGATCGATGCCTACAGTCCGGATATTGTTGCAGCTTATGTAACTATTCAAAAAGAGTTGCAGGATTACCAAATTGATCTGTCTAAAAAACCTCAACTGCTGGCAATAAACAAAACTGAAGGCTTAAACGATGCCGATCTGACAGATCTGCAAAAACGTTTGCAGAAGATATTGCCCACGCGTGCGCAAGTCTTCACAATTTCTGCTCAAAGCGGCGTGGGCGTGCCAGAACTGTTATTTGCACTCAAAGACTTAGTCACTAAAGAGCGACGCAAGGAACGGAGGCAGCAATCTAAACATCGACTTCCGGTACTGCAATTGCCAGATGACGAACGTGCTTGGCGGATTGAAAAACAGGCTAATGGGTATCACGTTTCGGGGCGAAAAATCGAACGTTTTGCACAACGTACCGACTTTAGTAGTGCGGCTGGTGTCCAGCGCCTGCGCGATATTATGCGCAAGATGGGCATAATGCATGAATTGGAGCGCCGCAAAATAAACGCTGGCGACACGATCTTTATTGGTAAGGATTCGCAGCATACCTTTGAGTATTAAGCGTTGGGGTTGACAAGCTGACTAGGTGGGCGTATACCAAAACTGAGGTGTAAAGATAAAAAGAAGAGCTTCGCATCAGCAAGCACACGGAATGTATACGTGCTTACTGCTACGGCCCTCTTAGAAAGAAGGAGCACATGATAGGTCTTTTAGAAGGTGAGCGCCTGGGCGATCGCAAACCAGTTGGTGGCCCTGAAGTAATGCTTGCACAGAAATTCCTTGGGCTTGTTACCGAAATAGGTCAAGCCAATGATTTTGTGAGCCATGTTGCGTGGCGTATTTTAGAAGATGCTGAGGTTATCGTGGCGGATACTGGTCTACGGTTTGATGGTGCACTTGCTGTGGCTACCGAAGAAGTTGCTAGGGACGTCGCTATGGAAACTGGCGTCCCCCCTGACGCACCGGTATATCAAGAGGCGGCAGCTTTTGTGTGTCGCGCTGGACTTATGGCAGACACTGTCGCTTACTGCGCACTGTCTGTAACAACTTAAGGTGGTACACTGAATGAATGGCAGGAAGTTTCTACTTTTATGATCTTGAGACAAGTGGAGTAAATCCGCGCTCTGCGCGCATCATGCAGTTTGCCGGGCAACGAACCGATTTTGATCTTAAGCCTGTTGGAGAACCGCAGAATATACTCATTCGTTTAAGTGATGACGTTTTACCAGAGCCAGACGCTGTGTTGGTCACTGGTATCACCCCCCAAGCTACACAGTTAGATGGCGTGAGCGAGCAAGAGTTTCTGAAGATTTTTCATAATGAAGTGGTGACGCCCGGTACCATTTTTGTTGGCTTTAATACTGTTCGTTTTGACGACGAATTTATGCGGTATATCCACTATCGTAACTTTTATGATCCATATGAGTGGCAGTGGCGCGAGGATCGTAGTCGTTGGGATTTGCTGGATGTGGTACGTATGACTCGGGCTCTGCGCCCGGAAGGCATTGAATGGCCCGTCGATAGCGGCGGACGACCCACAAACCGTTTGGAGTTATTAACGGCTGTCAATAAGCTTGATCATCAAAATGCTCACGATGCACTGAACGACGTATACGCTACTATTGCCGTAGGCAGGTTGCTCAAAGCTAAACAACCGAAACTTTTTGAATTCTTGCTGGAACAACGACATAAAAAAAATGTTGCTCGATTGGTCGAGAGCGGTCAACCATTTGTCTATAGCTCGGGCAAATATCCAAGCGAATTCGAAAAGACCACAGTGGCTGTAGCGTTGGCTAAACATCCCAAAAAAAGCGGTTCGTTGGTGTATGATCTGCGCGTAGATCCCACGCCATTTATTAATCTATCGGCGGAGCAGCTAGCCGAAGCGTGGGGGTGGAAGCCGGCAGACTCTGACGAGCTTCGTTTGCCAATTAAGTTACTCCAGTACAATCGCTGTCCAGCAGTGGCGCCAATGGGAGTACTCGATAGCACAAGCCAGCAACGCTTAAAGCTATCTCTTGGGGAAATTAAAAAACATCGCAAGATACTCGCAACAGCCAGCTTCTGGCCCGATAGGCTTTATAAAGCTTTGGAAATTTTAGACAAGGCCCAGCAAGCTAAGCTCTTTAGCGACACGCAAACAGTGGATGCGCAATTGTATGATGGTTTTTTTGACGATCACGATCGCAAACTTTTTGCACGAGTTCAGCGGGCTGAGCCGACCAAGCTTATGGATTTTGAGGGGCAACTGCATGACGATCGTCTAAAGCAGCTGCTACCACTATATAAAGCTCGTAATTTCCCCGGTCTCTTAAGCGATGAAGAACGTACCGCTTGGGATCGGCACATACATCGTCGTTTGATGGATGGTGGCGAAAAGAGTCTTTTAGTACGCTATTTTGCGCGGCTTGAAGAGTTGTCTAACGACAAGCGGGTGACGGTGAAGCAGCGGCACTTACTCGAAGACCTTGCACTCTATGGCCAAAGTCTTTTACCGGCGGACTAAACTGCCTGAATCGATTGCTCGGTGTCTTCGTTTGTAGCAGG
>CAZJME010000023.1:2230-8734 GCA_964547235.1 uncultured Candidatus Saccharibacteria bacterium | reverse complement strand
ATCCGAGCGCTGTCCATCCACGGAGCAGAGCTCCGTGGTTCTTCGCGCGGGGTAATAGAAGCAAAGCTAGTACCAGCGGTAATGTCGTTGGTCAGGTCTTTATTGGTCACGCCCGCTCCGTAGGGAAAGACCAAGCTGTCGCCAGCACCTGGCACTACAGTACCGTCAGCCGCACAACTCCAGTTAGTGGCCGTGTTCCAGTTGCTATTCGTAGCGCCACTCCATGTACAGGTATCAACTGCCGCCTGAGCAATCATGGGCGCGAATACAAACAGCGAGCTTATACTGAGCAAGAGCGCGCTCAGGCCAGACAAAAGTTTTTTGATCATTTCGTTTTCCTTTTTGTTGTTTAAAGAACTTAGTTAAAGCTTATGGTTTAGGTGTTGCGTTGTCAAGCACTTTATCGCATGGTGACTATGTATTACGACTACTTACGCTGCTGAGTGATGTGCGGTAGATTGCCATAAAAAGGCAGTATCTGTTGGGGCCCCACTGTTCGCAACTGCCTAATACCTTCCGCTTGCCATTCGCTACCCGTAGTACCAGCAATAGGAATATCTAGACCATAGGCCAAGGCATTGGCTACGCTAATACCAATACGCAAGCCCGTAAAGCTCCCTGGCCCCTGATAGATTACGATGCCTCTCAGGTCGTGCAACGTTTTCCCTTGTTGCTCTATAACTTTTTCTATTTTTTGATGAATGACCAAAGACAGTTGACGATGAGCGTACCAGGTTTCGTAGCTTAGCTCTTGAGCGTGTTCGTACAAACCAATCTCGGCATCAGGTTTATCTGTTCGTAATGTCAGGATTAACATCAGGCTAAACCCTCGCTCAAATAATTTTTTGAGGCAGGGATTACAAAAGACAATTTACGTTCATTTTCAGATAAGGCTTTGATAGTTATCGATACACGATCAGCAGGTAGAACATGAGCAACAACTTCTCCCCATTCGACAACACACACGTTATGCGGGTCCGCAAATGCTTCGGCTAACTCGTGACTCATGAGCCCCGGTTCTTGCAGTCGGTAGAAATCGTAGTGCAGAATATCGAATTCCGGCGCCCGATATGTATTACTTATCTTGAACGTTGGGCTACTAACATGGTCGTTGCTACCCGCCCCACGCACCAGGCCGCGCGTAAAAGTTGTTTTGCCACCCCCCAGGTCACTTATGAGCTCGATGACTTCGCCACCCTTAAGCTTTTGCCCGAAGCGCTCGGCGATTTGCTCGGTGGTTTTTGAGTCGCTGGAAACTATTTGCAATGTCGCTACGGTACTCATATAGCCCATATAGTAGCGCGAGCCCACCGACCGCGGCAAGAATTGCCGGATGAATAACTGTTGGCTGCGCCGTATCGCCATTACCCGAAGTTGGTGTGCTACCAGCTACGCTACCACTCGTTTTGGCACTTTTTACTTTTGCGCTCGTCGTCTTTGCTCTCGCAGTTTTTGGCTTGGTTGTCGCAGCTTTTTTGGTTGAAGTAGCCTTGCTACTCGCCAAGGCTGTTTCCTTGGTACCAATTTGATTAGGGGCATTCGGCGTAACCATCGTCGACCAAGCCCAGCTGCCGCCATCCCAAACCCAAGCTTGGCCATCAGGTGCATTGGTGTAATCAGCCGTTTCACTCATTACTGCACCTGTTGGATCGATTAAGCGAGCCTTGCTCGCAGAATTTGCTAGTACTACGCCAGTATCCGTAACATAGAACGCTTTATAGGCTTGTGCGTCAAGGGTCTGATCGACGAATTCGTAGCTATGGCTATAGGTAGTGCCTGTCTGCAGTTTGTAGCCAGTGAGTTCAACGGCTTCGCTATTTGGATTGTAAAGTTCGATAAACTCATCGGCAGCATCGGTTTGTGGTGAAGCAGGGTTTGGTAATAGCTCGGTAATTTGTAGGGCGAGTGAAGGTAATAATGGTTGATCCACGTCTGGAGCATTGTCGACAACGTCAGCGCTCTCGGTTTCGTCGGTCTGCCCATCAAGACCGGTAGCTTTGACCGGAGCAGTACTTGTTGGTTCTTCCTCCGGCGCTTCACGCGAAGGCACAAAGCCTTCTGGGTTTGGCGTCCCTGAGATAAAGTCGGTTTGATTATCGTCGGTGTCAGTAAAAAATCCATCATCATCAACTTTACGCTGCAAACTCTCCCCTGCTTTTGGCACTAGTGCAGCTGTTGTTTCTGGTTGCACAGCGGTTCCCCAGCCGAGCGCATCATAAATATGCGGTTGCGAAGGAGTGTTGGCGTCAGGACTCACCAGTAACAGATGACCTCCCGCGTTTGACAGTCCAGACGAAAAGCTATCGTTAGCAGTCCCTACTAGATAGCCCACGCTTGCCAATAGGTAATGTGCTCCGGCAGGAAGCGACCCATGCAATGGTATTGTCCTCGTTGGTACGTCGAAGCTTTTGGGGTTGGCTGCAAAATACTCGACACGCCATTCCGAAATATCAATTGAGCCATCTGTTGTATTCGCCAACTCAATGAATTCTTGAGAAGCATTATTTTTGCTCTCCGTTTGAACCTCTACTATAAGTACCGGCGACAAAGCTTTCGTTTGCGCCAGAACCACCCCTAATCCACCAAAAACAAGCGACCCTGTTGCAAGTGTCGCCAGAACTATTTTCCCCGCTTTCATAAGAGACCCTCTTTACTGTAAGCCAGATTGTACTCCAAAAAATATGTTTTGCAATATTATCCATAAAAGCACAAGCTTTATGGTGAACAGCCCCTTCGGTTGCTATACTGTAGTCATGCAAGTATTGAGTGCAACTTTGTTGCAACGCCCCATCATGAGTCTACGGACTGGTTCGCGTATTGCCACAACCACTGGCGCACTAATTAACCCCAATAATCTCAAGATCGAAGGTTTTTATTGCCAAGACACAGTCGATAAAAAGATGCAGCTTGTACTTTTGGCCCAGGATATTCGAGATACCCTACCGGCTGGTCTGGTAGTGAACGACCATGATGTACTTGCCGCGCCAAAAGACCTGGTGCGGCTCAAGGAAATTATGAATATTAACTTTGAGCTGTTTGGCAAGCCTGTAATAACGGAGGGCAAGAAGAAACTGGGTAAAGTTAACGATTTTGCAACGGATATGGATAGTCTTTATATACAAAAACTCTATATCTCGCAGTCGGTCATCAAATCATTGACCGGAGGAAATATGGGCATTGACCGCAGTCAAATAGTAGAGATAACAAACAAGAAGATCATTGTTAAAGATCCTCTACAGCTCGTTCCGTCGGCGACTACGGCAACAGCTACTCCTGGCTAATCTCCGCTAGCGCGTTTTTGATGTCGCTATATTGGAAGCCCTGTCGAACTAGATAAGCCATGAGTTTTTGTTCGTCCTGGTAGCGTGGCTGCCGCCGTTTTTTTTGAATCATATTGCGCAACACTGTCTGTTCGTCGGTTTCGTCAGCTGCAAGGGTTTGCTCAATTATTTCATCGCTAACACGCTTCTGGCGTAGCTCCGCAACGAGCCGGCGCTTGCTGGTGCTTTTGAGCAGCCTCCTATTTTCGACCCAAGCTCGGGCAAAGACTGAGTCATCTAGTAACCGAGCCTTCTGTAATCGTTCGATAATCTCATCGACCATGGTTGGTTCGTAGTCTTTGCGCCTTAGATAATCACGCACCTCCCACTCGCTGCGCAACCGTCGGGCAATTTGGTTCAACGCCTGGTTATAGGCCTTGTCTTTTTTGGAAGCATCTTTTAGTGCGTCGAGCTGCTGTTTACTGAGGGCTACTCCAACATGTATGCCGCTTGCCAGCAATCCATTTTCACTGAGGCTAAAGCTATATTTTTCGTCAATGTAGATTGAGTAGCGATTGTTACGCTTCACTTGTTGACGAATGTTAGTTACTAGCATGGAATTAGATTAATCGCGAGATAACGACTAAGGCAAGCGCGAACCAGATCATGTCGAGTCGCCAAGCCCACGGACGTTCACCCCACTGAATTTTTTTATGAAATTTCGAGAAGGCATCGCGTGGCAAGATAAAATCACGTTTCTTATACTTGTCATGTCCAAATTTTATGAACCAGACAAAATCTGGGGCTATGGCGAGCATCATACAGCCAAAAACTACCCAACTTCCAGTTATTAAAAAGAGCGATAGAACGAATACCGGAGTAAGAACACTGTCTGCACCGAGGACTCGCCGAAAGGAAGGATACTTATGGCGCTCGGCATAGACGATGCCGTAATGCGGTAGCGAATCGAGTACGAAGTGACTCAAGAAAGCCAATGGCAAAGCTAGCGCGGGTTCTTTAACCACCAAACCGATAACAGCTCCTGTGGCTACGTGATTAAGTCCCGTCACAATCTTCCTCGCTCGTCCAATATTTCGAGCAGCTTAGGAAACGTCGTGTAGGCAGGATCAAGGCTAGTACTAAAATGCTTACCTCCCGGCACAACCACTAGTTCCCCGTCGGTTTGCCTCGCAAGACTAGCAGCCCCGTCAAGTGGACACCAGGGGTCGTCATCACCATGAACAAAAATGAATTTTTCGGTTCGTGTTTGCACTCGATTCAGGTCTAATGGTGTTAAGAAAATCCGATCATGTTGCTGCTCCATCCCGGGCAAAGGGTGGTCAAACGGACTGACAATAACTGCTGTTTTAACCGTTACATCTACAGGCAGCGCCTGTAATAGATATAGCACCTCCACCGAACCAGAGGAGTGCCCGATGATCAGGTTGTCTTGAAAACTCCAGATATTATTTGACAGAAGAAATTGCGTCATTTCAGAAGTGTCAGGATGCTCAGCATGCGGCAGATCGGGAACCCAGACTTCATAACCACGTGTTTCTAGTTGTGACTTCAGCCAGGGATACCAGTGCCCCTGACTGTTTTGCTCCATAGCATGCAAAATAACAGCTCGTTTCATAAAACTATTTTACCGCAAATTCAACAACGGCGCTCTTGGGGACCGCAAAGCAAGTTTCTTGGAAAACGCGAAGGTTAACAAAGGAACGGCAACTCTTTCTAGCGAGTCTTGTAGACCTTGGGTCTACGCTTCAGCAGGCCAAGGCCGAGGACGCTTAGCAGTATTACTGAAGCTATTACAAAGAGTGGGTTGAGGTGACTGCCGGTATTAATTAAAGTGTTGTTGCTACTGGTGGATGTACTGGGGGTGTTGTTGCTCCCTGCAGTTGAGGTCTGAGGGCTTACGGAGTGTACAGTAGCAGCTAAGGCCAGGCTAAACTCACTTGTTGAGCCGAAGCCACTAGCAGTTGAGCCGTCTATGGCGGTAGTAGTAGCTGACAGGACTTTGCCAGTTAGGTTAGTGCCACTGGGTAGAGTTAAGTTAGCAGTATTGCCAGTGCCGTTAGTAGCCGTGACAGAGCCTAGGTAGGTTTGACCTTCGCCATTGCCAGAAGGGTCGGCTGTATCGTTCGCAAAGAACTCTACACGGTATTGGTTGGTGGAGCTGTCGGCAGCATCTAGGTCGTAGTTTAGAGCTAGACTAGTACCAGTTTGAGTAGCTGAGTTTAGCACCGGAAAGTTCATGTAGTTGTTGGGGCCAGTGTCGGTGTCGGCTGAATCGTTGGCGGTAACACCAGTTTCTGAAGTGGATTGCGGGACAAAGGAGCCATCTAGATTGACCATGTAGTTATCTATACCTAGACCAGGCATAGCAAAGCCGTAGATATTGCCAACATTATTGCCAAAGATAGAGTTGCCAACAATAGTATTACTGGTTGGTGTAATAGTGCCAAAACCAGTGATATTCATAGCAGAAATACCAATACCAGCTCCATCATTGCCAGCAATGATGTTGCCGTCACCTGGGCTTGTGCCACCAATGAGTGAATTAGTCACATTACCAATTAATAATATGCCAGCACCCTGTGTGTAGTTACCGTCTACGGTGCCGTCTGCTTTGGTGCCTATTTTGTTGCCTTGAATAGTTAGGTTAGATATGGGGGCTGCAGCACCTCCTAGGAATAAATTCATAGAACCATGATTATTGCTAATGACGTTCCGTAGCACTTGGTTGTTTGAGGCCTCTACCGAAATACCATACGTTGTATTATTAATTGTAGTATTCCCTGTAATAATGCTATTTGTTGCTTTTACGTTGATACCATTTTGAGTGCTGGTTGATACGGCGTTACCAACAACGCTATTGCCTGTTGCGCCGGTATATATGTAAATACCGTTTTGTGTGCTAGCTGATACAATATTGCCTGCAACATTATTGCCCGTTGCGCCACTGTCTATGTAGATGCCATTTTGAATGCTGTATGAAATGGTGTTGTCTGAGACATCTGTACCGGTAACGCCGCTATTTAAGGCTATTCCGTTTGCTGCACTATCGGTGACAGTATTGTCTGAGATGGTGTTGTCTGAGGCACCGATATTGATGCCATGCTGTGTGCTGGTTGATACAATATTGCCTGCAACATTATTGCCCGTTGCACCGCTGTTTATGTGAATACCATCTTGAGTACTATGTGACACGGTATTGTCTGAGATGGTGTTGTCTGAGGCA
>CAZJME010000023.1:0-2130 GCA_964547235.1 uncultured Candidatus Saccharibacteria bacterium | reverse complement strand
ACCATCTTGAGTACTATGTGACACGGTATTGTCTGAGATGGTGTTGTCTGAGGCAGCGATATTGATGCCATGCTGTGTGCTGGTTGATACAATATTGCCTGCAACATTATTGCCCGTTGCACCGCTGTTTATGTGAATACCATCTTGAGTACTATGTGACACGGTATTGTCTGAGATGGTGTTGTCTGAGGCAGCGATATTGATACCGTTTTGGGTACTGGTTGAAATAGTATTGTTAGACACAGAGGTGTTTGTTGAGCCCACGTTAGTACCTGCCTGCCCACTATCAGATATCACGTTATCGGACACCGTTACGTTATTATTTCCCGAATTAACCGCAACGCCATCACTAGCCCATCCAGCAATCCTATTGTTGGTAATGTTCACGGTATCCGAGTTAGATAACGCAATACCCGCCCCAGATGAGCCGGGAGTTATATTACCCAGAACAGTCGTACCATCATAGCCAAGACCTATATAATTACCTTCTATTGTTAAGTTATCTGCCTCGTGTGGAGCAATGCCGTGCCCTAGACTAGCACCAATCACATTTATCGCACCGGTCTGACTCCCCCCAATTATAGTTCCGGTACAATTATCAGCCGACAAAGAGCCACTACCACCTGGCGTACTGTTATCTATAGGGGTTAGGCCGTCAGCTGCAACTCCGATATAGTTACCTTGTATTACCCAATCTGTGCCTGGATAGCTTGCAGTACCGGCAGTACCGGCAGTGTTGCCAGAAATCAAGTTACGATCGACCGGGTTAAGCCCGCCGACCAACACTCCTGTCGCAGCATTTAGATCTAAGTTATCAGTAGTCACACCTACAGAATTAGGTTTGGCAGCATTGCCCGCTGGGTTTACGCCAATATAGTTACCCCTAATAACAATGTTATCAGCTAACATCCATATAGCGTCACCTTGATCAAAACCATTGATGACTAGTCCTTTTACCGTACTACCGTGGCTATTATTGAAAAAATTTAAACCGTTGGCTGAACCAGCATTATCCCCGTTGAGCTCTATCAGCAATCGCCCATTAAGAGGGTTAGGAGCAATGGCAGTATTAGCCTGGGCACCGGGTTGCGTGTAGCCATCTATGTTTACCATTTCGGTTATTTGTGGCAAGCCTGTCGTAGGCTGGATAGTATAGCCATTTTGACCGCCGTTTACGAAATCTGCTGTGCCAGATATATTAAAGGCAATGGTGTCTGTGCCGGAGCCAGCAATACATTCGCCGGCAGCCGCACCTGAAGCCGTATCGGTGTTGGCGGAAGTAATTGCTTCGCGCAGAGTACATTGACCATCATTGGCCGTAGTATCGGCCTTTGAGTTTACGACAATAGTGGAGGCCGCTTCAACGGGCTGTACATTATCAATAAGTTTATAGCCAATAACCCCAGAAATCATAAGGAGCAGAGCTACCGCAATGTGCAAACGTCTTAGTTTGAGCCGTGAATTAACAATCTCTCGCATCTTTTTAGCAGAATAACATAACGCATATGGTTACGCAATCTGATGCGGAAGTTGGAGGCTAACCAAAGTCACACTATTTTATATCTGACAGAAATTTTTCAAACCATAATATTAGGCTTAAGCACTGTTTTGTTGGTACGGAGAACAATAAAATCACGTCTGTCCATCCAGCGAGATCCACACTTCGCGCCGCTACACGGTTTAGGCTTCTGATTCAGCGGCGGCAGTTACCTTATTGGCTACTTCTTCCAGAACCTTGGGGTTTTCTTCGAGATATTTTTTGGCGGCTTCACGACCTTGGGCGATCTTTTCGCCACCGTAAGCAAACCATGCACCCGATTTCTCGACGATGCCGCGTTCAGTTGCCATGTCGAGGACATCGCCACTCTTGCTGATGCCTTGATTGTACATAATGTCGAATTCTGCTTGTCGGAAAGGTGGGGCGATCTTGTTCTTAACCACCTTTACACGAGTTCGGTTACCAATAATGCTGTCTCCCTGTTTTATTTGAGCAATGCGACGGATGTCCATGCGCACCGAGGCATAGAACTTGAGCGCGTTGCCACCTGTGGTCGTCTCTGGGTTGCCAAACATCACACCAATCTTCATACGGATCTGGTTAATAAAGATGACCGTGGCTTTGGAACGACT
>CAZJME010000022.1:0-8844 GCA_964547235.1 uncultured Candidatus Saccharibacteria bacterium | reverse complement strand
TTGATATTATGGTCGATGATACTCCTGGCATGATTATCCTCAGTTCTTTTGATCCGATAAGGCGTGAAGTTGCCCGCCAGGCGCTCGAAATGCTCATGAAAGACGGTCGTATTCACCCAGGACGTATCGAGGAAGTTGTTGAAAAAGCACAAAAAAACGTGCAAAAGGACGTTATGCATGCCGCCGAGGATGCGGCGCGTGAAGTTGGCGTAATCGGTATTCCAAAAGAAGTTCTGCAATTGCTAGGCGAGTTAAAATATCGCACTAGTTATGGGCAGAATGTTCTCAAGCATTCCACCGAAATGGCCCACATGGCCGGCATTATTGCCGAAGAACTTGGCGCTGATGTGCGGATTGCTAAGTATGCAGCGCTTGTGCATGATCTAGGCAAAGCGTTGACGCACAAGATGGAAGGCAAACATCATCACATCAGTGGTGAAATGTTGCGTAAATATGGTGCCCCAGAAGAAATAGCAGTGGCTGCTGAACAGCACCACGATGACGTTGAAGCAACCACAGTTGAGTCTGTTATTGTGCGCGTGGTTGATGCTATCAGCGCTGCACGGCCAGGAGCGCGTAACATAAGTGCAGAGAACTTTGCTGAACGTATGAAAGATCTCGAAAACGTCGCCAACAGCTTTCCCGGTATAGACAAGTCATACGCTATCAGTGCTGGTCGAGAAGTACGCGTTTTTGTAAAACCAAACCAGATCGACGATCTTAGCGCCATTCGCCTAGCGCGTGATATTGCCAACAAGATCGAATCAAGTATGCAATATCCCGGCACAATCAAAGTGAATGTTATTCGCGAAACACGTGCTATCGAGTTCGCTAAATAATCTCATGTCTGAGCAGCGACCCGAGAAGCAAAACTATAAAAAAGAATTGCTCATGACAGCAGTTTTTTTGGTAGTCATGGGTGTGATTGTAGCAATTCTGGCCAAGCTTTTCGTTGGCCTCATTATTCTGCTGCTTGGCGTAATTGCTGGCATAGGTTCGCGGGCTGGCAACCTAACAAATAACGAGTAAGACAATCGGTTACAATAGAACTATGAAAGAACTCTGGCGACAGCTTGGACTCGCAGCGGTGGGGATCTTTATCATCAGCTTGATTATTACGTTGCTGATCTTTTGGCTGAGGTCTTCTGACGACAAGATTATCGACAAGGCCATCAAGACAAAAAATGCATCGTTGTGTGAAAAGGTGAAAAAAATAACCAGACCTGGTCCTAATGATAGACCGGCAACCATTACTGGCCAAGAAGCCGTCAATGAATGTAAGTCCTATGTCGAGTTTGGTGACAGGCCTTATAATGTGCACTAACAGGAGGCAAGCATGAAGATTACTAAGCTCGTTCATTCGTGCGTTTTACTGGAGGATGAGGACAAAGCGGTACTATTAAACCCCGGCATTTACAGCTGGAAGAGTGGGATTATCGAGGTAGCTAGTCTGCCGCGACTTGATGCTATCGTGGCCACACATCAGCACCCCGATCATATGGGCGAACCTTTCGTGCGCGCTCTGGTCGCCGCCCAACCATACGTTCCGTGGGTGGCTCCGCCAGATGCACATCAAAAGCTAAAAGCGTGGGGCGTAAAGAGTGTCACCGAACAAAGCATCGGCGATCTGCAAGTTGCTCTTGTCGAACATGCCAACGTAGTTCCGCTGAGCGTTCCTGTTCAGAATCTTATCGTGCACTGGAATAACAAAGTAACCGATCCGGGCGACACTCATGAATTCCATGAAACGCGTGATGTCCTACTGTTGCCAGTTCAGGCTCCTTGGGGGACGACTATACGGGCTTTTGAATTAGGACTGGAGCTAAAACCGAAGTACATTTTACCTATCCATGATTGGATGTGGGTTGATGAGTGGCGTGAGTTAGTCTACGATGGATTGGAACGCGTTTTCGCCCAAACCCAAACAAAAATATTACGTCCGACTAACGGGAAAGCAATTGAGGTGAGTCTATGAGCGGAGATAAACACATACAGGTCATGGTCATTGCAAGTGCAATAATCATTCAAGACGGCAAGCTATTGCTAGTTCAGGAAAGCCACCCCGACTTTTATAAAAAATGGAATTTTCCTGGTGGCCGCGTCGATGAAGGTGAGGATTTTGAAACGGCTGCAAAAAGGGAAGCTAAAGAAGAAGCGGGTGTAGACGTAGAGGTCGGTCGTGAGTTGTTGCTCATGCATACCGAAAGCGCCAAGCCGGTTATACATGCCTACGAAGCGCATATAGTTGGTGGTGAACCACATGGGGATAATTCAGAAATTCTTGATGCTCGTTGGTTTCCACTGGAAGAGGTTATGTCTCAGGACTTACGAAGCCCCGAATACGTGCAAGCCGTACTAAGCGCCTTAGCCGAATAGACTGTACTCACCGAAGTAATTTCGGTATAATGGCGATATCTTTTCGATTAGAGAAGAGAACAGGAGTACTTCGGCTACGGTCGAAAAAGAATTTATTTCGCAAGCTTCGATGAGGAAAACTTAGGTTTGCCTCATACCGGGGATTGGCGCAGTTGGCTAGCGCGCCGCGTTTGGGACGCGGAGGTCGGAGGTTCGAGTCCTCTATCCCCGACCAAGTGATATTTTGCTCAAATCCACCATCAAATTGTATGGTGGTTTTAGTTTTATAACAGAGGTAGAATTGTTACCTGCATGTAGGTTCGTAACAAACTCATTGCATATAGTATCTAAAGCTACGGTGTCAGTTGTTTTGAGCAGTGTTTTCGGATATGAGCGCGTGGTTTCAACAAGCTGCTGGCGTGATGTAACCTTTGCTCTATCACATACTTCGGTAAATACATAGGTCTTCTACATCGTGATAGAGCTAGGCAGTCCTGCTCAATAAAACGAGTTTGAGCATGAATCAATACCCCTGTATACTAACTGCATATGGTAATGTCGAAGAATTACGCTAAGGCTCTCGCTTACTAGTCTGGCGCACTATGTGGACGTATGAATATGTGGCGAATACGAAAACGCAATATCATAATCGGGCATCGTAAACCCGTTGCGCCAATGTTTAACAAAAAATACGTGGCGGCGCAAGCTATAGGCCTAGCCATTGTGCTATTTTCACTGGCCGCATTCACCCTGATACCGGTTTTGCGTCGCTTTATTGTTGGAGTTATGCTCAGGTCTCAACAAAATTTTATCGTTGGGTTTTTAGGGCGCACAGCACTGATTAACACATTGGTGCTGCTGTGTTTGCTTGCAGCACTCGTGCTATACATACGAATAGACTATTCTATCCATCGCCGAAATCTTTTGCATGATACACCCGGTAAGGTTGTCTACGGCATGATGCATCACGTGCGGATGGTTACACTCCCAATGCTACAACAACGATGGCGGATAATTTTGACAGGAGGATTTCTGAGCTCGCTCGCCGTAACTGTTGCTGTCGCTGCAACGACGATAAGTATCGGTCATGTACTGGCCGCGGTACCCGTAGTTAATACTGGGTCTGCATCAGACGTACAAGCCCATAGCGCCACTCTTTCAGGGACTTTGGTTAGTTCTGACACGCCAGTTTTAACGAAAGGGTTTCAGTATGGCACCACGGTAAGTTATGGATCGGATATTCTGGTGCCACCGAGTAGTACGATAAGTTATGACGGTACATTTTCCGTGCCTGCGGCAAGCTATTATGACGTAGCTGTCAACAGGAGCAACGGGGATGTTTTTGCCACATTAAATGGGGGAAGTGACCCACTGAAGATAAAAAGATTCAATAGTTCCGGAACTTTACTGAGCGAGTTTGGGTCGGAGTTAATGAACGCTAAAGCGATTGCAGTGAGTCCTGATGGCCATATCTATGCTACAAATGGTAATCAGATAATAATCTACAATGCTGATGGCTCAGTAGCTGGCAGTTTTGGCAATAGCGGTTCGGGTAATGGACAGTTCAACAGCCCTAGCGGTATGGCATTCGCTAGTAGCGGTAATCTATATATAGCCGACACAGGGAACAATAGAGTACAGATATTGCAGGCTGATGGGACCTATATAGATCAGTTTGGCTCCAGCGGATCGGGGCTCGGGCAATTCAATTCGCCACAGGATATCGCCTTTGACAACAACGGGAATATATTCGTGAGTGAGCTCAGTAATAGCCGCATACAAAGGTTTGACAGCAACCACGCTAATCCAATCTCGTGGGGGTCTTATGGATCTGCGAATGGGCAATTTTGTTACCCCGAAGGTTTGGCTATTGACTCTACTAATAATGTGTACGTTGTGGATTATTGTAACCATCGTATCCAAAAATTTAGCAACGGGGGTAGTTTCATAGCCGCTTTTGGTTCGGAAGGCAATGGTAATGATCAGTTCGAAAGTATTTATGGACTTGCGATTGATTCAGCGGAACGACTCTATGTCGCAGACGGTGGTACCCCTCCCTCCAACCAAACAATAAAGCGCTTTGCTACTTATAGCCAAAGCCTCGGCAGCTATACCGTTTCGATACCACCAGAGGGAACCCTAACTTGTGCGACTACTTACCATTTTCGTGCCACTGCTTCGAGTAGCGAAGGCGTATCATACGGAAATGATGCAACATTCACTACCGCACAATGTCCCGATATGGGCCCTTCTCAGCCACGAAATCTAGCGGTTAGTTACGTTGGAGCTACAGGGGTAAAACTGGAATGGGACAAGCCAGCTAGCGACGGTGGTAGCGAAATAACTCAGTATAAATTAAATTCTAAACTTACTTCTTCGAGCGAGTGGGGGAGTGGAGACCCGAACGTCTTTGATGTATCTGTTGCTCCAGATGGTACCGATGCTCACATCGTAGGCCCGCTTACAGGATTAAACGAATCATCAACATACGATATACGTGTAACTGCCGTTAACTCTAACGGCAACAGTGCGTACGTCTATATTACTGTCACGACCTTGGCGAAGAACATAACTCACCACATATCCGAGTGCAGCGAACTAGGAGAAGCCGTTGTCTACAACGTTGGCTCCAACTTTGTTCTGGATAATGATCTTAATTGCGATGAATTTAACTATGCAATATCCAATACTTCAGATACATTGCACGAAGACCAGATACCCTTAAGCTGGGGAGATAGTTACTGGGAGAGGTATTGGAAACGAATGGACTTATGGAGTATGATGAGCTATCGTGCCTTCTCGGGTACATTTGATGGCCAAGGCCACGCCATTCGTAACATTACTGTAGACCTCTCTAATTGCACCGATGGACAGCCCTCTGATGCTGAGTGTATACCACCGACTGGAGCGATAGGTTTGTTTTCTATGACGGCTGGTGCAACAGTCCAAAATCTTACTCTAGATAATATTCATTATGCAACTCCTAGAACCGGTATAAGGCAGAATTATACAATTGGAGGCTTGTCCGCCATGTCATGGGACTCAACCATTAGTAATGTTTCGGTATCTGGAAATCTTGACGCACTCGCTACAAACCGGTCTAACTCGTTCTCTTCGAACGGTGGTCTACCTATGGGAGTCGTCGGCGGAATCATAGCGTACTCAGCTAGCAACAATCATCTAAATAAAGTACATTCGGACGCAACAATTAGCGTTAATCTCATAGAAGACGAAGCGTTTATTGCCGGAGGTATTGTGGGTTCTGGGTGGATCCAAGATTTGAACCAAGACGGGGAGATTACTCCATCATCCATTACCAATGCATACTTTGATGGCAGGGTTATTTATTCAGGCTCTACTACCGGCATATTCGGTGCTGCAGGTGTTGCCGGACGACTGTATTCGGGTAGTATAGACAAAAGCTACTCTGCAGGTAGTATTAGTAGCACGGTAACCACTAGTGGCGCAGAATCGATGACGCTATTAGGCGGTTTGGCTGGCCAAGTGGTGGTCGGTACAATCAGTAACAGTTTTAGTGTTACTTCCTTGTCGGCACAAAGTTCTCCGACCAACCTTGTCGGAGGTCTTGTTGCTGGTGTCGCAAGGATAAGTGGCGTACCTGATTCGTCCATCGTAAACTCATATTTTGATGGATATCGTAGTACGACCGACACCTGCCTAACATATGTAGACAACGGATCATTCGGGGCACCTATACCTGACGGCTGGTGTCATCGAGTGAACGACAATAATACTCAACCGAATTTGTTTATTAATAACACCACAAATGCGCCACTAGATACCTGGGATTTTTCGGGATCTATATGGCGGGTGTGGAGTAACGCTTTCCCTAAATTTACTAGCCAGAATATCTCTGTGGTACCGGAAACACCCAACGATCCTACGCCAGGTAATCCTTCTGTGCCAAATACACCGGCTGCGCCCAGCGGAAGCCCACAGCCCAGTGGTAGTCCGCACCATATCCCCACCCCCCTGTATCAGCAACCAGCTACAGGAGGTAGGCCAGAGTCTACTCAAAAACCGCTAGAGTTTCCCAGCAAAGCGAAGAGCGCCTCACGGTTGTCATCACCGAATGCTGAGCGCGTAAAAGGTGCCAGTAATCCCAATAAGATACTTGATTGGTTCCCGTGGCTACTATTGATCATTTTAATTCTTGAGGGATTGTATTTTGGTAGGCAAGCCTCCCGTGAACGTAGCCAACAAAAAACGATAACAGAACTTATTAATAGATACCAATCAAGCCAAGGACTGTTAAAAAACTTCCTAGAGGTGGCAACTCATTACTTAGAAACACCGCTTAGTATTATGCGATCAGGGTTCGAGTTGGCGAGTTCGTCGTCTGGCGTCGATCTCCCCGCCTCCACAAACGACCTAATAAAAACTAAATTGGACGGGTTTGCCTCCGCGATAGGTACACTGCAAACTCGGCTTGATGCTAGTGAATCGGTGAGCGCTTCGCCAGCCATTGCGACGACAACTAAACAGATTGGCGGCAGCAAGGACTTGCGCACTCGGTTTTTTGCAAACATGCCTCTGTTGCTGTCGGTAACTGGTTTTAGTGCGGCATCTGCTCTTGTTATATTTCGCGGTATACATCACGATCGAACCATATACAGCACTTTTCAGCTCGGTGCTCTTCTATTGGCGCTGAGCGTGGTATTGTTTAGTATTCGTTATCAAAAGCGCCAAAAAATTAAAAAGCAACAAGCGGAGCAACTAGCAACCCTCAACCAGCAATCATTGGCAGAACGTCAGCAGTTTACACTAGCTGCGGGTGATTCTCTTCTTGCGCAGCACTATATACTACAACAGGCTTTTAGCAAACTTCCGCAAAATCCTGTTTTTCAACCATTGCATAATGGCTTGATACTACTGGATCGGGTTGCTAGTGGAATTGCCAAGGTGACACGATTTAGTAATGTGTCTACCGACCCACCAACATTATTGGTTGGTTCTGTGTACAAAGATGTGGAGAGCGCTCTCGCTTCGTATGCAACACAAAAAAAGGTGGATATAAAAGCAGATATACCTAGCGAGATAGCGATTAGCTTACCCAATGATGAGCTGAGCCAGATATTGCTGTCTTTGACTCAGAACGCAATAGAATATAGTAAGCCAGGACAGAGTGTTTTTGTTCGCAGTTATCGCTCACGGAATAAAGCCATTATTGTTGTTTCAGATCAAGGCCACGGCATAGCACCGACTGTGCAGCCACATTTGTTCGAACCATTCGTCAGAGGCAGCCAAGCAGAAGACTTTGAGCATCAAGGCATGGGGCTTAACCTGTTCATCGATAGAATGATCGCAGAGAAATATGGCGGTAATCTAGTGGTGCATAGTGAACCCGGCGCTACCTCGGCTGTTCTTACTATGCCCCTGGCTCATGCGTCAACTAGTCCGGTCACAATAGTTGCTCCACGGCCCGCTCATACACTATGATTTTACGATAGCCAAAACCTTATCGTTTCACCACGTTTTTTTCGATACACGCCATTGAGCATCGGGTCTGCGGTTTTCGAGGTCTCTCATGTAGCGCAATATGAAAGCTTTGAAGCTAAATTGAAACGTGAAATAACAAAAGCTGATCATCGGCGCCGCTGTACAAAAATAAAGAAATCGAGGCATCTTTTACAACATAACTATCGATGCAGCAGCGGCAAAGCTAGAGTCCCCGCCATCCCCTCTTCTGATTTTGCGTTATTGGCACGGCAAACCCAAGCCAGACATTCATGAGTAAATATTACGACATAAATGATTAGCACAAACCAAATTATTGTGTAGAATAAAAATATAACTAACGGTGAGAACGAGAGGGTTTATGAAGAAATTTTTGTCAATAGTTACGATAACCATGGTTATGACCACGGTTATTTCGTCCTTTACGGTAGTGGTGCCGTCCAAGGTCAATGCTGCAGCCGCGACAATTTCGTCGACACAACAACAGGTTCAGCAGAGTACGACGTCGTCGGTAAAAGCATATAATTATGTTGCTCAGCCGAAAGACTCATATACCTTGATGGCTCGCAAGGCAATCCAAACGTACGGTCTTACTAACAAAGTGAAGCTAAGTCAGGCGAAGATTATCTACGCTGAAACGCTCCTTACGCAAGAAGCTGGTTCGCCTTACTTAAATCTTGGACAAAAAGTATCAATCAAGCAAGATTCAGTAAAAAATTTGGTAGACAAAGCTCAAAAACTATCCAAAGACCAAGAAGCTGCATGGCAGACGTACGCAGTCGGTGTGAATTTCAATACCAACGCAGTTGGTCAGGCTAAGTAACTCCGCTTCATCTATCGGCTGGCGTTTGCTATAATTACCCCTGTTTTCCTGTGTTTAAGAAAAAGCTGGAGTGGTACGGCTACAACCGAGTGCGAATTTACTTTGCAAGCTCCGACGAGGAAAACCGCAGGTTTGTATTGTTTACGGGGTGTGGCGCAGTTGGCTAGCGCGCAGCGTTCGGGACGCTG
>CAZJME010000021.1:0-9257 GCA_964547235.1 uncultured Candidatus Saccharibacteria bacterium | reverse complement strand
ATACACCAAAAAAGATGAAGATAACCTCAACAACCCAACTCGACATTATTAGTATTGAAATGGAACGACTTCGTAACACGTATGAAGAGGTTGTCAAAGAACAAGAAAAAACAATTAATCAGCTTGAAAAAGAAAAAAATCGTCTTGATGAAGAGCTGAGCAATATATTAAATTCGCGAAGCTGGAAACTTGTCAAGAAACTTCATACGGCAAAAAGTCATATTAAACCAAAAAAACACTAGCAACCACTCCCCAATTGTAAACATAAGCGGAAAGTGATATAATGAGGCTGTATAAACAGTAGCTTTGTGATAAAATAAACAGCCCATGAAACACATAAAAGCAAAGAAACTAATCATTATAACCACCGCATTTCTCCTGATTGCATCTGCAGTGACCTTTGCGACTATTAAGCGGAAGACTAACAGCAAGACCGCCACAACTAGGAGCGGAGGTTCTATAAACTACAGTCCACCAACAAAAGAAGAGGTGAAACAGGCTGACGAAAACAAAGAACAGATAAGCAAACAATCAGAGGAGCAGCCAAAGAAAACGTCAACAGGAAAGCAAAATGTAACGGTCGTGATCACGAGTGTTAACCCAAGCGACCAAGACGTTACGATTATTTCGTACGTCCAGGGGATATTTGAAGATGACGGTAATTGTACGGCTACATTAACCAAAGGGTCAAGCAAAGTAGCCAAAAAGGGGAAAGCGTTTGCCGATGTGAGCACGACGGTCTGTGAACCGATTATCATTCCCCGCTCAGAGTTCAGTGGTGCGGGAGACTGGCAACTTATTGTATCTTATGAATCACCAACAGCGGAGGGAGCGTCAAAAATTAAAATGATTACGCTAAAATAAAAGTATGAAGCTGCGAGTACCTCTTACCGGTTTTGTCATTCTCTTCGTGAGCATGTTCCTGGCAGCTTGCGTGCCTTTAAGTGCAGGGGCTTTGAGCGGTAGTGAGTTCAATCCGGGAAAGATTATTGACGACAGCGTATTATTCAATCCAAATACAATGAATACGAGCGAAATTCAAAACTTCTTGAACGCAAAAGTTCCGGTATGTGACACAAACCACACCCGCACCACTAGCGCGAACGATCCGGGTCCACCCTACACTTGTCTCAAAGACTACTCAACGACATTTAGCAGTATTGTTGCCGATACGTATTGTGGTGGAATTACCGGGGGCACTAAGTCTGCGGCAAATATAATATTTGATGTCTCGCAGGCCTGCGAGATTAATCCACAAGTTCTTATCGTATTGCTTCAAAAAGAGCAGAGCCTCATAACCGATACATGGCCGTGGCCAATCCAATATCGAAGTGCGACGGGCTTTGGATGCCCTGATACCGCTCCGTGTGATAGCCAGTACTACGGTTTCTTCAATCAGGTTTATCGGGCTGCGAGACAATTCAAACGGTACGTTTCCCAGCCAACGTTGTTTAATTATGCGGCCGGCAGAACAAGCTATATTGCCTATAATCCTGACGGGAGCTGCGGGGGCACAAATGTTTTAATCCAGACGCAAGCAACAGCGGCGTTGTATAACTATACGCCATACCAACCGAATCAGGCGGCCTTGAATAATCTGTATGGAACAGGTGATGGCTGTAGCGCATATGGTAACCGAAATTTCTGGAGAATGTTCAACGATTGGTTTGGTAGTACCTACGGAAACGGCAGTATTGCGAAAGGTATTGCTGGCGAGGGTGGCGGTAATGCGGCGTCGTGGTCGCCTGGCCGCCTTGATTTGTTTATTCAAGGAACGAATCCTTCGAGTCCAAACATGTGGCATAAGTGGTTTGATGGAGTGAACTGGAACGGATACGAGCAAGATCCTACAGTCGGCGAAACAGCACGAGTTACATCGCCAGTTGCTGGCGTCAGCTGGGGGCCGGAACGTCTTGACCTGTTTGCCAGATCTGAGCAAGGGAGCTTGATACACAAACAATATCATCGATATTTTGGGTGGACACAGTGGGAAGATTTAGGAGGCTGTATTGTTGGCGCACCGACAGCATCATCGTGGGGCCCCTACCGGATTGATGTATTTGTTCAAGGCTGCAACAACATCGGTATCAATATGCACCATATATGGTATGACGGAGTTTGGCACGGTTGGGAAGTTGTTCCACAAATGAACGCAAGGATTAGTGCGCCTCCAGCAGCTGTTAGCTGGGGGCCAAATCGAATCGATATCTTTGCAAGTGCAGAGAACGGCGAACTTCTACATAACTGGTTTGGAGGACGGTGGTATGGCATTGATACGCAAGGAGGCTGTATTGTCGGTCAGCCTGCTGTATCGTCATGGCGCCCCGGCCGCCTCGATGTATTTGTTCAGAGCTGCAATGATAATGGCCCGAATATGTCTCACAAGTGGTACGATAATGATCGATGGATGCCATGGGAACTAACCCCGTTACAAAATAATACACGTATAACCTCAATGCTCGGTGCTGTTAGTTGGAATAACGACCGAATAGATATTTTTGCACGAGGAGAAGACGCGACATTAATGCATCAATGGTACGACAGGAGCTGGCGCACCTGGGAGTCACTTGGTGGCGGCGTTGCTCCCTAATGAAACATTGAGCTCGTCACGCATCTGTTCCCAGCTTGCTGTATAATCGTGTAGAGATGAAAACAAAGGTGCAGGGTGCAGCGGGTTATATAAAGCGTCACAAGACGCTAGTCATTTGTGCTGCTGTTTTGCTCGGCGTGTTTCTTTTGACCCGTATTATTAACATATTGGGTGTCCCGATGTTTAATGACGAGGCTATCTATATTCGCTGGGCCGAATTGTTCAGCATTCATCCAAGACATAACTTATTTATATCATTGACCGATGGCAAGCAACCAACATTTATTTGGTTGATGGGTATATCTTTGCGTAGCATTAGCGATCCGTTATTGGCAGGCCGTGTCATTTCTGTTTTAGCCGGTATGGGAAGCATGGTTGGCATATATATTTTGACAAAAGAGCTTTTCTCAAAGCAGACAACTGCAATAATTGCTGTGTGTTCCTATATTATCTATCCCTACAGTCTTCTTTATGATCGCATGGCCTTATATGACTCATTATTGGCTATGTTCGCTATCTGGACCCTATACGCACAGGTGTTACTTATAAGGCATCGTTCGTATAGAGTGGCAGCCTTCACTGCGATTGTTATGGGGGTGGGGCTGCTGACGAAATCAGGCGCTTTCTTTTTTATTTATTTAATGCCATTATCTCTCATCCTATATCGTTTCAAATATCGACAAATACTCACCGACAAAAAGTTACGCCAATGGTTTATATGTGCCCTTATTGCTGTTGTAGGTGCTTACGCGCTTTATTCACTGCTAAGGTTTTCCCCTGACTTTAAGTATATTGCCTCGAAAAATGGCGAATTCACGTTAACGTTGAGCGAATGGATTAAACGACCGTTTGGTCAGCTTCCTCACACCGTTGGTACGCTGACAGGTTTTGTCGTTGGTTACTCTACCGTGCCGTTTCTGCTCTTAGTCCTTGGCTCGTTTGTGCTCGACCGTAAATATAGCCGAGAAAAAATACTTCTGATTAGCTGGACGATATTACCACTGACAGCTTTTGCATTATTTGCGAGGCTACTTTACCCGCGATATATCCTATTTATGATGATGCCGCTTCTTCCCTTGGCGGCTTACGCAGTAGAAAGCTTGTATCGAAAAATAAAGAGGCCGCTTCTCAGTGTTCCATTAATAATTACTGCGCTAATTCCAATAGCACGAAGCGACTATTTTATTATTTCTGATTTCGCGAAAGCTCCGGTGCCCAAGCTCGACAAGTACGCGTACATCGAGGGCTTTTATAGTGGAGTTGGGGTTCGGCAGGTCGTGGATATACTGAACGAAAAAAGTAAGAATCAGAAAATTTATGTCGCAACACAGGGAGGGTTCGGAATTATGCCTCAGTCTCTGCAAGACTACCTCTATAAAAATAAAAATGTAATCATTGAGTCATTTGCTGGACTCGGAGAGGAACCGCCAACACAGGTTAAAGAGGCGTTGAAGCTCTATCCGGTATATCATGTTTTTACTGCACCGTGTCCAGCATGTGAATCAATTGGTGTCGCACCAAAGACGTGGAAGGTAAACGAACTATTGCGTGTTAAGAGAATCGAGGACAACAGCTATTTAACCCTTGTCGAGATTGTACAGTGAATATGACGATAGCCTATAATAGCTAAAATACAAAGGAGCTATTTTGAAAAAAACAGAATATATTACTATGGCAGAAAGGGAGCGCTCCTATTGGTGGCATGTCGGCCGGCTCCGTATTCTCCAGTCGTATCTTAGGTATGCTATTCACGGGAAAAGCAAGCCGATCAAAATATTAAATGTTGGCTGTGGTACCGGTGGAACTATAGCTATGCTTGAGCAATTTGGACTGGTTGAAAATATAGATGTTTCAGTAGAAGCTATTAAGTTTATGAAACAGGCGGGCTATAAGCGAATAACGAAAACAGACGGAAAAAAAGTGCCATTCAAAGACAGTACCTTTGACATCGTAGCTGCCTTTGATGTGCTTGAGCATATCGAGGATGACAAAGCCGCTTTACTGGAATGGAAAAGGGTGTTGAAAAAAGACGGGGCAATTGTCTTATCGGTTCCAGCGTACCAATGGCTGTGGAGCGAGCACGACGTGTCGTTACATCATAAACGACGCTATACGGTGCCACGGCTGGCACGACTTGCGCGTGAGGCCGGATTATCGCCCAAAAAAAAATCGTACGCCATCGTCTTCTCTTTACTTTTGATTGTTGGATTCCGCTTTATTAATAAGCTACTTGGCAGAAAAAATGACTCAGAAACATCGTATGTCGACGTTCCGTCTTGGGTCAACGCACTCTTCATCCGCATATTATTTGCCGAAGCCTTGTTGCAAACAAAGGTGCGAATGCCTGTAGGTACGTCGGTAATGGGTGTATTAAGGAAAGGCACCGAATGATTACAGCGCATCAGTTTAAAGTTGTATGAATATGAAACAGAACACCAAGAAGGCTCCCAATCAAATCGACCTCACTATCGTTATTCCGGCACTTCGTGAGGAGCATCGCATTGGGCGTTCGCTCGATGAACTAGCACGGTTTCTCAAAAAAGATCCGACACATAAAAAAATATCAACTGAGGTTCTAGTCGTTTCAGCAAATGGTGGCGATAAAACCCATGAAATCGTCAAAAGTAAGAGAACAAAATTTGCAAACCTTAAACTTCTCCGACCAGGAAAGGTCGTAGGCAAGGGCAGAGACGTACAGTACGGCATGCTGCGAGCAAAAGGAGCAGCAGTGCTATTTATGGACGCAGACCTCGCTACCCCGCTTCCGCATATATCAAAGTTCTACAAAGCTTTTCTGAAGGGTGCCGACGTTGTTGTCGGTACAAGAAATCTCCGTCGACATCACCCAGGATATTTTCGAAGATTAGTTTCAAACGTGGGGAATTTACTATTTCGTATATTTGGAGGGGTCTGGATTGAAGACTCACAGTGTGGGTTCAAGTTATTTTCTGCGAACGCCGCCAAGCTGTGTTTTAGTCGAATGACGATTCTGCGGTGGGGATTTGATATGGAAGTTCTAACCATTGCACGAACGAATAAACTTACTATAAAAACCTATAGAATAAACGATTGGGTATCAGTACCAGAGGGTACATTTAACGCAAGCATTTTCCATAGCACCCTCGACACGCTCAAAGAGCTGGGCCAGATCCTCTTACATCGATCAAAAGGTGATTACCGTGCACCTGAACCGGGACAAGACACCGGAGACCGGGCTTTCATAAAGAAGTTCTCATGGTTTGTCATCATGCCCGGTCTGCTTTATCTTCTCCTGTTCGTCCTTATGCAGCCAAACCATCTTATGAATTTCTCAAGAAGTTTCTATCTTGATTCAGGTGAAGGGTATCAAAATGTATGGAATATTTGGTGGGTCAATAAATCCGTGCTTGGTCCCACCCATAATCCCTATTGGACTAATATGTTGCAATGGCCATTTGGAACCACTTTGATTCCCCAAACAATGAACCTGATCAATGGCCTGTTGGCGATACCGCTCATACGTATTTTGCATTTCTCGCTCATTGAGGCAGTAAACACAGTAGTCTTATTTAGTTTTGTTGCTTCAGGAATAACCATGGCTTGGTTTATTCATAAACTATATGGCAAGTACCATGTCTCGCTGATTGCTGGCGGTTTATTTACCTTTTCGAGTTACCATATGTCTCATTCGCAAGGTCATTTACAGCTTATGACCACCCAATATATACCGTTATTTTTGCTGATCTTTTGGAAACTTGTTGAAAAGCCAAAGTATCGGTACGCGGTACTGTCAGCCCTTGCGCTTGCTACCGTCATGTTAAGCGATTACTACTATTTGATATGGTGTATCATGATCGGTGGCTTATGGGCTGCATGGAGCCTGTACAAGAAACAGCTTTCCATAAATAGACATACAATCAAAGTTTTTTCTCTCTTTGCCGTTATGTCTCTTGTTTTGATCGGGCCACTCACCTATAAACTTTCAAAATTGAGTAAACCGGGTGTATTGCTTGGTGCGCATGATCCAGTATCTTTTTCCTTGGATCCACTTACGATTATTATCCCTGGTGGTTCGTGGTTTTTATCTAGTTTGACGCGTTGGCACTGGTCGCGACTTCCATATCTTTCAGAAATGAGCGTTTATTTTGGACTGGCATTAATCGTGCTGTTGTTTATTGCCGCTTACGGCCAAGTTTTTCGAAAGCGCTTCTTCAAGAAAGCGCCAACCTCGTTACTTTTTTGGTGGGGGATACTATTTATTTTTGCCATACTAGCACTCGGTCCACGACCACATTTATTTGGGAGACATTTATTGGCTTTGCCGCTTCCATATGCTGGTCTTGAACAACTTTGGCCAACGCTTAAAATTTCCGGCATGCCGGTGCGCTGGATATTCATATCTCATATTGCTGCGATTGTCATTGCCTCCTATGTGCTTACCCTGATCAATTTGAAGAGGAGGAAAGGCCAATTGCTGCTGGGATTGTTTGTCCTATTTTCATTGTTTGAGCTGTGGCCAGGGCAGCTGCCCATGGCGGTGGGCACGCCACGACCATATGTCACCAAACTCACTCAGCTTCCTTACGGCGCGGTTATTGATAACGGCGCCGTCTCATCTTCACAGCAATTGTTTAATCAGACTGTTCATGAAAAGCCCATTGCTTTTGGGTATGTAACCCGAATTCCAAAAGATGTTGACGAAAAGAACTTCCATATCTTTGCCGCGCTCGAGCAAGGACGGCACCAGGACATCTGTCGACTTTACAAGATTCGCTACGTAACAGAGCCAGTATTTCGCCCATTAAAAACCAAGTTCCCGGTGATATATAACGATAACGATACCTTGATCTACGATTTCAAGAATAGCGTAAACTGTTAGCGGTGTTTAATCTTGTGCGGTTTCGGACTATTCACAGCACCTGTGTCATAGATGGCTAACACAACCACGAGTAATAAAATGATTAAAGGAAGAATCTGCGTCATTAAACGATCGACCGATGAAAGTATATGAAACTTTAAATCATATGGGCTGAACACAAAACTTATGATGTAAGAAGCAATTTGAAGATAAATGATAACAAGTAGCGCAAGAGCGGCTTTGTTTCTTTTAGCAATTAACGCGATCGTACCAATAAGTAATCCAACGACCTCCCAATGAAATATTGGATTTGTGCGAATGTACAGCCATGCGTAGTACCAAATAGTATGAAGACGGCCGAAAAAAGAAACCCCCGAATCATGCAAATTACTGAGCTTAAAATCGACATTAATATGGTGCAGTTGCTTATAGATTAACCAAAAAATATTTGGCAGTAGTACGAGGAAGGCTATGGCGCAGATGCGCACAACGTGCACTGGTAGTGATGACCTTTTCCACTTCTTGAAATGTGACAGAAACGTTATTGCTAGGACTAAAAGCACAATAGCAAAGAAGGGAAGCCCTTCATTTTTTATAACGGCCGCAAAACTTGCAAAAACAACGGCCAAGAACCAGTCAGAATTAGGCACACTCGTTATGCTTTTGATAACGAAAATTGCTGATATCATCATTGTTACTGCGAGCGGATAATCCGCATACCCCATGTACTTTATTTGGAAGAGCATAGGTAGAAATTGTGGAACAGCAATGAAAAGAAGCAAGAAAAGAGCTGCAATGTTTTTGTTATTTTTTGATAGTATTGATCGTGCAAATAAATATAATGCTGACCCACCTGAAGTAATAAAAATAAACTGCATCGCTTTAAAGAGAGTTTCGCTAATATGCCCAAGAAGGACATAAAAAACATTTGCCGACAAAGGTAGTAATGGTGGGTAGTCGACATGAAAGAAACGGGCTGTGCCAAGCGTGCCTGTGAAGTGAGGGCTTATAAAAACCGATGAATGTTGGAAGAATTCTTTGGCTTTTAATCCCCAGATTGCCAATATGTCTGAAGTTATAAACGGCTCAAGGATCAGGTTTATCAGGAATGCCAGACTGATTATTAACGAAAGTATCAGCATTACACGACTGGGATAATCGAGCTCCTGGAAGTGCCCCGGGAGTCTTTGTATTAACTGCTTTTCATTTACTAATGAAGCAATAAGGCGTTTCCTCAATAAGATTCCGACAACCAACCAAGGTAATGTAAGTAACCAGCGATCCCAGGAGATTCCAGCAATACCGTAGACCCATAGTTGGATGGCTAAGATAAATAAACCTAACAATGGCGCTATGGCCAGGTAAATTGGTGATAGTCTGATACGTAAGACGACATATGTTAGACGCGCTACTGTATATGTAAACCCGCATACGAGACAAATAAATAAGATCATTTTTAGCAGAGAGCTATTCATTTGATACGCTCCAGTGTCACGAAGACCAAGCCATCGCTACTAGTAGTAATAGTTGTCTGTTTGAAGTTCTGTAACAACGAGGAATTTGCTTTAAGGGTTGCCGGTGATCCGACAAAATAAATCATTTTTGAGGAGGGCCGCTCAAGCGCTTCTCGAAGCTTGTTGTGACTGTCAATAGCTGCTGCATCAATTCCTCCTGGCTGATTATAGAGTGGGGCGATATAGGTCGGACTTAGCCAGTAAATTAGCGGCAAACCCTTTAGCAGACCAGACTCCTGATCAACAAATAAAGTAGCCTCACTGGGCCTAGGTTTATACGCCACTGCTACTGCGCCTCGACTATAGATATCGCCTA
>CAZJME010000020.1:0-9350 GCA_964547235.1 uncultured Candidatus Saccharibacteria bacterium | reverse complement strand
TTAATTAGCGGTGCTAAAAATGACATGGTCGATGCCACAACCTATGCCAATATGGCCAACGGTCCAGCCCAAAAAGCGGCCGCCCAGGTGTTCCCCTTGTACGAACGGATTCTCAAGGAAGCTGCTGCGCTTGACTTCGATGATTTAATCAGCAAAACGGTCAAATTATTACAAATCAACAAAGAAGTCCGAGATAAATGGCGTAAACAGTTTGCTTACATAATGATTGATGAGTATCAAGACACCAACGCGGCCCAATATAAACTAATCAAATTGTTGACTGACAAGCATAGGAACATCGCGGTGGTGGGCGACGATTGGCAGAGTATTTATAGCTGGCGTGGCGCAGATTTTCGTAACATTTTAAACTTTGAAAAAGATTATCAAAATTGTACGGTTATCAAACTCGAACAAAACTACCGCAGCACCAAGCATATATTAGACGCAGCACATGCAATTATTACGAAGAATGCCCAACGCAGCGATAAACAACTCTGGACGGCTGCCGAAGGTGGTTTGCCAGTGCAGATCAATCAGGTTAATGGTGAACGGGCTGAAGGTGAAGCAATAGTTCGACGTATTCGTAACGGCGTTGATAGTGGTCTGAGAAAATATCGCGACTATGCCGTGTTGTACCGCACCAATGCGCAAAGCCGATCGGTGGAAGAGGCCTTTGTGCACTACAATATTCCGTATCGTATTGTAGGAGGTCAGCGCTTTTATGACCGTAAGGAAATTAAGGATGTCATCGCCTACTTGCGGGTTATTTTTCAGCCCGAAGATCGGGTTAGCTTTGAACGCATTGTGAATGTACCAACCCGCGGGCTGGGTAATACTTCCGTGCAAAAGTTTTTGCAATGGCAGGCCGATAACACACTCTCACTAGAGGCTGCACTAACCGAGGCAGGACAATGTGAGGCCATAACGCCCAGGGCGCGCAAAGCCCTGAGCGAACTTGGTGACATTATCAGTAGCCTACGAACAGTCATGGCGGACAGCAGCGTTTCTGGCCTGATCGACTCGTTACTACGTCGTACCGATTATCTGGCGTATGTTAATGATGGTTCGGCGCAAGGCGAAGCTCGGCAGGAAAATGTTAAGGAGCTCATGAGTGTAGCGCAAGAATATCAAGACCTGGGTCTGGATGGCTTTTTAGAAGAAGTTGCTCTGGTGAGCGATCTAGATAGTGCTGATTTTAATGGTGACACGGTGACGCTGATGACATTACATGCCGCCAAGGGTCTCGAGTTTCCGGTGGTGTTTATGGTCGGCATGGAGGAGACTATTTTCCCCCATTCGCGAGCACTGTATGATCAGAGTGAGATGGAGGAAGAGCGGCGTTTATGCTACGTAGGTATGACGCGCGCCAAGCAGGAATTATATCTTTTATATGCCTCAAGTCGCGTTTTGTATGGCGGAGTACAGCATAACCCACCTAGTCGGTTCCTATCTGAGATTGATGGTGAATTTCAGCCAACGGATAGCTATGGAGATTATGGACAGGCGTCCTTTGCCCAGGAGCCAACTTATGCCAAGCCACCACAGGCGACATCAGACGAGCCACGTTATATTCCTGACTTGAGCGAAGGCGACGGGGTGCGTCACCAGTTGTTCGGCGAAGGTACAATTATGGAGCTGGAAGGTGACAATGCGGTGATTTACTTCAAGGGGCGTGGCGCCAAAAAACTCAATATTGTCTTTGCCCCGCTGGAAAAGTTGTGAATCTCAAACAGAAAATCGGGCAAATAGCATATCGCGTAGGTAAGCCGGTTATAGCTTTGGCATTCCGTTTTGGAAGACCGCGAACGCGCGTTTTTGTCCTGCAGGGAAACGACGTACTGTTGGTGCAAAGTATTATTGGCAGTGGTAAGTGGGAACTACCCGGTGGGGGCTTACGTTATGGGGAGAAGCCACTCGAGGGCGCGCGCAGAGAGTTAAAAGAAGAGCTAAGATTAAATGTCGCAACGAGTAGCTTCAGTATGCTTTCGACTCAGCCAGTACAAGTAACACACGACGCGAGTTTCTTTAGCGCGTGGCCTCTGTTGGTGCGGCTTCAGAAAAGGCCTACTCTACATATACGAACGACAGAACTGTTACGAGCGGAATGGGTGGCTGTCGGCTCGCTTGTAGGCATGTCTGATCTTGACGAATCGGTCAGACAGCTGTCGGCGCTTTTAAAAGAGTATCAAAATTTGCTAAAATAATCACTGACTACGTGGAGGCAGCAGCGCACAGTGAGTTGGGGCTGCTGGTCTTCAGAGTCAATTATTATGCTACGAATTCGACGAATCTCGCGCAAATACATAGCGCGTCATCATAAGAAGGCAAAACGTCAGATTAAACACTTCAGGCATCACCCCTTTATCGTGCCTGTTGTAACCTTTCTGTTATTGTTTTTTGCCAGCTCTGTGGCGTATGTTTTGTTCACGTCACGCGGGCAAACGCTCAAGCCCCAAGATTCACACATTGTAATTCTTTCGTATGATAAGAAAAAACAAACTGTTCCCACACGAGCTGATACCGTTGGCGATCTCATCAAACGTCTGGATATACCGGTTAACGAAGGTGATGTGATAGAGCCGGCGCAGGACACGAAGATACAGGAAGACAACTTTCATGTTAATGTCTATCGTGCTCAGCCGGTAACGATAGTAGATGAAGGGCATACAATACTTGCCTATAATGCAGCAACGACACCACGGAGTATTGCTGCTAAGGCAGGGGTCAAAGTGTACGCCGAAGATGATATCAAGTCGGTAGCACCTGAAGATATCATGAAAGATGGACTCGGCCAAAAGATTGTCATCACGCGCGCGACGCCGGCAACCGTAATTCTCTATGGTGCTCCGGTGCCGGTGCGTAGTCGAACTAAGACTGTCGGTGACTTGCTCAAGGAAAAGAATGTCAAGCTCGCCGCTGGGGACACACTTACGCCCGATCCAGAGACGCCCATCACGAACAATATGCAGATTTTTGTTAACCGTGTTGGCACCCAAATTGCCACGAGCGAAGAGAGCATTCCATTTGAAACACAAACCGTAGAAGACGCCACGTTGTCGTTTGGCACTACGGCTGTGCGTCAGCAGGGAACAGAAGGCAAACGCATAATTACTTACGAGATCAAACTGGAAAACGGCAAAGAAGTTGGGCGTAAAGAGATGCAATCCGTTGTTTCCCAACAGCCGACCCCACAGATTGTTGCTCGTGGTAAGGCTGTGCAGATTCCAAGCGATGTATCATCGGTCATGGTCGCAGCTGGTATTTCATCCAGTGACTTCGCCTATGTTAACTATATCGTCAGTCGTGAGTCGGGCTGGTGCCCGACTAAGTGGCAGGGCCAGCATTCGTGCCCAAGTTATTATGAGACGTTGCATGACCCATCAGGTGGCTACGGCTACGGTCTATGTCAATCTACCCCGGCCATTAAGATGGCGACGGCTGGAGTTGATTGGCAAACCAACCCGGTAACTCAGTTACGCTGGTGTTCGAACTATGCTTCGCGATACGGCGGATGGGCGGGGGCCTACAACCATTGGGTTGCTCATAGTTGGTGGTAAGGACTGTCGAGCAAATGCTACAATAGGCGTAATGAATCTTGCTCCAAAGAAGTCACTTGGACAGCACTGGCTAGCGGATGAGACTGCCTTGGCGGCAATGTGTGAAGCAGCTGACTTAACTGCCTCTGACATCGTACTCGAGATTGGTCCCGGGCTTGGAACACTTACGCAATTATTAGTGCAGCGAGCGCGTCAGGTCATCGCAGTGGAATTCGATTTGCAGCTTGCCGCTAAACTACCAGAATTAGTAACAGCTGACAATCTTCAAGTTACTGCAGCGAATATTCTTCGCTTTGATCTTACTCACTTACCGGTAGGCTACAAAGTTGTGGCAAACATACCTTATTATTTAACCAGTAACCTCCTTCAGGTGCTTTGTGAGTCGACGAATCCTCCAAAGCAAATGGCGCTTTTGGTCCAAAAAGAAGTTGCTGAACGCGTTGCCGCACAACCGGGCGACATGTCGCTATTAAGTGTTGCGGTGCAATACTATTGTGAGGCAAGCTTAGATATGGTCGTCCCAGCGCATCTCTTTACACCACCCCCAAAAGTAGATTCTCAAATTCTCAAGCTAAAACTTCGCCATAAACCACTTTTTGAAGATGTCGACAATGACAAATTTTTTAAGCTCGTGAAGGCTGGTTTTGCGCAACGTCGCAAGAAGTTACGCAGCAGCTTAAGTGCGGGCTTACATATTTCAAAAGGAGCAGCGAATCAACTGCTCGAACAGGCCGGACTTGATCCCAATAGTAGGCCGCAAGAGTTATCATTACCAAACTGGCACGCTTTATATACTGCCTGGCAGAAACTAAGCAATTAAATTCCAGAATTTATCTGTTTCAGGAGCTCGGCGTAGCAGGTGGTACAAATATGAAACTTCTTAACAATATTTGACATATCTGGTGGACTGAACAGGATCGCCCCAAATTCGGTTAGCTCATTGTCGTACATGTCGCAAGTTGGTCGTATAGCCATACAGCTAGTGTAACAGAACAAAAATACTTGACTTGTTAAGTATCAATGTGTAGAATGTCATTAATGCGCTTAACCAACAACATAGGATATCTGTTAAGTCATTTAGCTTTTGTGCTAAACCGACAGTCGGATCAAGTACTCCAAGAACGTTTAGGCATTGGATTTAGTCAGCTAAAAATCCTTATAGTGCTCAAGAAGAACCCACACTTGCAGCAAAAAGAGATTGCTGAACGTTTAGGGCAAACTGAAGCTAGTGTCAGTCGGCAAATAAAATTACTACACGAGACGGGGCTTTTGCAGACAATGAAACGTCCGGAAAATCGTCGAGAGCACATCACTACGTTAACCCCGAAAGGCGAACGTTTTACGGACGAAGCTCTAGACATTTTAAGTCACTATCACCAGCCTGTGTTTGAAAGCATGAACGAAAAACAACGGACTCAGCTGATGGAATTATTGCAACAGATGCACGAGGAAGTCTGTCGTGCTCATCGGCCCAGTTCATGTCATCATATGTTCAACCAATAACCGAAAGAAGAAGTTAGAAAGATGAAAAATAAGATAAGACAAGAAAATCTGTTGCCGATGAAAGGTTTTACTTCATTTCTTGACATTCTGGGCCTAGGAATCTTGTTGTCAATTATCTCGCAGCTTTTGACGGATCATAGGTCGGACTATAACTTCTTGCCGAACGGTCGAACCTTTAAGAGTGGCCTTCTGTTCCGGATCCTGTACCAATCGAGGCAGCATGCCCTTATTCGGTCTTTGCAAACATCAGAAATAACAGTTAATTAAAGATAGGATATATATGTCACATCCAACAAAAACAGAAAATGGTTTGAGCGAAGGCGTTAGCCATCGTAAAGGCCTAAAAAAATGGTTGCCACTGATCGTCATGAGTCTGGCAATAATGATCATTATTATTGATACCACAGTCCTTAATGTTTCATTGCGAACCATAGTTAACGATCTACATACCAATCTGCAAGGTATGCAATGGGTCATTTCAGCCTACTCGCTGACGCTCGCCGCATTGACCGTCACTGGCGGACGTCTAGGCGACCTTTTTGGACGTAAGAAACTTTTTATGCTTGGGGCAGTAATTTTTGCTATTGGTTCGTTTATAACTTCTATCAGCCACTCTGTTGGAACTATGCTGATCGGAGAGTCGGTTATTGAGGGAATCGGTGCAGCCTTGATGATGCCCGCTACTGCTTCGTTGCTTGTCAGTAACTATCGCGGTCGAGACCGTGCTCTGGCTTTTGGTGTCTGGGGCGGTATTGCCGCCGCTAGCTCAGCCATTGGCCCTATCTTCGGTGGATTTATAACCTCGCATTATACGTGGCGATGGGCGTTTCGTATCAACGTTGTTGTAGCGCTTGTCTTACTACTTGGCTCCATCGTTATTGCGGAGGTGCGCGATAAAGTTGAAAAAGCAGAACTTGACTTCCTTGGAGTCTTCTTATCGGCCACCGGCCTTCTTGCTTTTGTTTATGGAACAATTGAGTCTTCGACGTACGGTTGGTGGAAGGCTCTTCAGCCGTTTGAGCTCTTTGGACATGCTCTACCAGGCGGTTTATCACCGACGCCTTTTGGGCTCATCCTCGGGAGCTTGTTACTCGCTCTGTTTGCGTGGTGGCAAAATAACGCTGAGAATCATGGGCACACACCTCTTGTATCTGTGCATCTTTTCCAGAACAAGCAGTTTACGGCTGCTACCGCGGTAGTTGCCTTTCTGTCTTTTGGTATGGTTGGCCTAATCTTTGCCATCCCCGTCTTTTTGCAATCAGTACGGAACTTGGACGCTTTCCATACTGGTATTGCCCTGCTGCCTATGTCTCTTACCATGCTTTTTATTGCGCCGGCGTCAGCAGCCCTCGCCAAGCACATTGTTCCTAAACGGTTAATACAGTTCGGACTTTTTATTGCCGCGCTGGCAAGTGTGGTGCTCTACTACTCAATTAAGGCCTCGTCTGGACCGGCCGACTTCGTACCGGGCCTTATCCTATTTGGCTTTGGGCTCGGCTTGGTTATGGCTCAGTCGAGTAATATGGCGCTGTCGGCGGTTTCGGTTGAACAGGCGGGAGAAGCCAGCGGGGTTAACAACACCATCCGGCAGGTTGGTTCTTCATTCGGTTCGGCTATTATTGGTGCCGTACTGTTAACTACTGTCTCCGGGAGCCTTGCCAAAGGGGTTATTGCTAGCAATGTTATCCCGCCGTCGGCCAAACCTGCCATGGCTGCAAAAGTAGCTGCCCAGGCCTCTAGTGTTGAGCTTAGCGGAGTAAATAGCCGCGAAACTGGCCAAATAACACCACAGTTACGCAGTGAGCTAAGTCGTATTGCAGCGCAGGCATCTGCTGACGGAGCTCGAAAAGCAGTTCTTTATACCGGGGCCTTTGTCTTTGTGGGCTTCTTGATGGCATTTGGTCTACCGCACACCTATGACTTAGAAGCATCAGCCAACCGGTCACCGATCGCCGGCCACTAGGCATAAGTAGTATGATATGGTATAATCGCTTTACGGGGCTGAATTTTAAGCTCGACGTTGGACTTTATCGGTTATACCAGCAGGTCGCTTGTCAGCGTATAGACAAACCCACATAATTGCAAAATTACGTGATCGCGTAGTTGGTGCAGTGAGCAACTTTGTTGCTTCTTTGCAGCCGGCTTACGCAACAGTTGCTTAATTATTAAGTAGCCGCGCTCGACTTGATTTCAGATAGAGTTGTTTAGCGTGTCATATTATCTGGATGCGCAGGACTTGCTGTCCACAAAGCTTGTTAAGACTATCGGACTGCGGAAGATGATTTTTTGGCTGTTTATCGGTCATCTTCCAAAGCAATTGCAAATAGCCTAAGCCTGTAGATGGTTAACCAAGATAAACTGACGGACGCGGGGGCAGTACCCGCCAGCTCCACCATGATTGAATTATCAAACCAAGATTAAGCCAGCCGGCGTGATACAGCATGGCGCAGTTATCACAGACGCTTGTCAATATGCTAGGATCGGCCGTTCAGCGTAGTATTATTACTTGAATGACAATGAGGTGTTCGCCAAGACGGTGGCTGCAGCTAAGGAAAGTCAGAACAAAGTGGTGTTTAGTTTTCTGACAGTTCCACGAAAACCCGCATATTTCAGTTCGGCCTTAAGAGAGCTAGCTGACTAAGAAACGGTTGAGTTGCACGACAGGGGTGATTCTTATATAATAATACTTGTGCCGCTAGAGAACATAAGAGTCGAACAGTTAGAGAGTGGTCTTCGGGCTGCTTTTGTTAATTTACCTCACTTTCGGACTCATTCAGCACGGCTTACAGTCGGAGCTGGTTCTGTACACGAAACCCCAGATGCTTATGGTGCAGCTCACTTTCTTGAGCACATTACATTCCAAGGTACAGAAGCAATGCCAGATGAGACGGACGTTCACCGCTACGCAGAAGAAAAAGGTATAGTTCGGAATGCTTTCACTAATCAGATGTTTACAACTTATATTGCAGACGGCTATGACCTAGAATCTGTTGGTTTCTTTGTGAGTCAACTTGGACTTAGACCAGCATTAACCAGTGAAGCTCTGGAGGGCGAGCGAAAGCCAATTGTAGACGAGCTGAGAGGCTACGCTTCGAGTCCATACTTTAATTTGGGGATCGCTCATGCACGAGCTACAAGAGGTGAATTATACTCACGCCCAATCGGTGGAGCTATAGAAGACGTCCAGCGAATGACGCCAGAAGCATTGCGAGGTTTCCACCAGAGGCACTATAGGCTTGGAAACGCAGTCTTAGTTTTGTGCTCACCCGAACCTGTAGAGCAGCAACGTGAGTTTGCTAATACTTTAATGAGTGGATACAGGGAAGAAGGCGAGGGCCAACCAGCCTTTGTAGAACTTGGTGATTTTAACCCTGATAATCTAACCGCTTCATTACAGAGGGTTGACCTGCCACTAACCGCTCAAAGTTCTGTGAGTATAAGTTACGGTATGCCCGAAACAACATCACCTCGTGAGCAACTTAGTTATAACTTGGTTAGCATGATACTGTCTAAAGTCGCCTATAATCGTTTACGTAGAGAGTTGGCACTTTGCTATGGGGCAAATGCAAGTGTTGCAAGGCTATCAGACTCAAACTTTGGTCGTAATAGAAGCTGGTCGCACTTCACCGTTACTGCTAATCTGAACGGAGAAGATGCTGTTACAGGACTTGAAACTCTAAAAACCGACGTATTGCATAGACCGCTGCCCGAAGACGTATTTGCGTCTATATTACTTTCCCTACATCGTGACGTGGATCACGTAATGCAAAGTAATCCCTCACAAATAGCGGACAGAATCAGAAATATTCTCACCTTTTCAAAAAGAGATGAAGTTGCCCTAGATGAAGTTGAGGATTTTGCAAAAACAATTACGCTAGATACTTTGAAGAAGCTACACAAGGGTCTTACAGAAACGAAACCGCTTGTATTGGCGACCAGTCCTGATCAAGCAGTCCTTGATGCGATTGGTGATTGGGCTTCAAAAACGGCTTAGTTCAGTAACTATAAGATCAAAAGTCTGTTTTGAGATCCAATTTGTCGCGCACTAGAAATACTTAACTTCTCGGATTACAAGCCCATGGCAATCCACATACAGTGGCGAACCTTCAGGGTTTCATGCACGAACCAGTGGCACTTCACCTTATCTTATTGTCGATAGAACGCTCAGCGATAATAGATTGCCAGCGTTTCGGTTCTTCGGTAATGGAGTGTAAACTTTTCTCGACGTCTTTACTCGCATTAGCTCATAAGTAAAGGTTACCCATTCCGCTAAAGGCTAGAAGTGGTAGC
>CAZJME010000019.1:0-9404 GCA_964547235.1 uncultured Candidatus Saccharibacteria bacterium | reverse complement strand
GACAGTAAACCTGTCATAAGCGGTTCATGCACGCTTTTGCGATCCAGGACGCCAGGAGCAGATCGCTCAATCAAGCCGGTTTGCTTAGTCTTAATCGGACCTTTGTCGTCCAGCGGTCGTCCTAACGGATCGACCACACGGCCCACCAGCTCGGGTCCAACCGGTACTTCCAAAACACGACCAGTTAATTTGACGCGAGCACCTGCTTTTACGTTAGCATCTTCGCCCATGAGTACAGCACCAATTTCGTCTTCTTGCAAGTTCAACGCAAAGGCGGGCACAACGCCGTTAACACCTTCAATTTCAAGCATTTCGCTATAACCGGCGTTGCTGAGGCCATAGATCCAGGCAATGCCATCACCCACGCGGGTAACGATACCGACCGATTCAATCTCGGGGCTACTTTTGAGCGAATCAATCGCTTGTTTAATGTCTGCTGATAATTCTTTCACTGATAGGTCTGCCATCTTAGACTCTTACTCCTTTTAGCCGTTGTATTTGTCGGCGCAAAGTCAAGTCAAGGCGTTCTTCGCCCGACTCCACCAGCACGCCGCCAAGTACACTCGGATCGTGTGTTTCATGAACAGTGATGTCCTGCCCATCTTTCTGGAACAACTTTGTTATTGTCTGCTTAAGCTCTGCGCTCAAGCCGCTAACTGTGACTGCCTCAAGCTCAACTTTACCACGCAAACACTGCAGCCGATCAAGGTCACGCACAATAGCGTCAGCATCACGGCTTCGTCGTTCGTGCACCAGATACGCTGCAAGACTAGTGACAACAGTTTGACTGGACTTGCCAGCCTGTAAGTCGTTCAAAACTGCTTGAGCAATTTCACGATTAGTTACCTTCATGCGCGCACCCTTGCAAGCGCTTTTCCAATGAGGCTCTGGTCTTTCTTGGAGTCCAGCTTCTCATCAATAATCACCTCGGTTGCTTCCGCAACCAGACTCAGCATATCTTTTTTGAGATCATCCCGCGCTTTGGCAATTTCTCGCTCTATGCGAGCCTCGGCATCTTTAAGCATATGGTCTGCTTTGCTAGCTGCTGCTGTTTCGCCAGCCTTAATGATGTCGCCGGCCTCTTTATTAGCGTTAGCGAGAATTACATCGGCTGCTTCGCGGGCTTCAACATGCATTTTTTTAAGTTCTTCATCGAACTCGGCCTTTTGCTTTTCCATAGCCAAGCCGAGTTCCACGCCTTTATCAATCGTTTGGCGGCGTTGCTCGAGCGTATCAACTATGCCTTTGAGCGCATATTTTTTAACGATCAAAAATAAAAGAAGAAATACGCCAGCTTGGAGCAAGATGGTCTTAACATCTAGACCCAACACGGCAATTCCTGTTTTTTCTTCAGTGGCAAAGTGTAATAGTGATAGCTCGAGCATTGACAATCCTCTTATTTAACGATAATCGCGCCGAGGAAGGCTAGTAGGCCAGTAACCTCAATCATGGCAGCGATGATTACGATTTGGGTAGCAGCTTTTCCAGCTTCTGGATTACGACCCAACGCTTTCATATAGTTAGAGCCTACCATACCTAAGCCTGTAGCCGCACCGGCCAGCGCAATAGCGAGCATGAAAGACTTGCTGTTAAAAGGCCCCGATCCGGTAACCTCTGCAGCGAATTTAGTTAATACTGGTGCCATTTATATCTCCTTTTTCTTTGTACCATACAAACCCGGCCTCTGGCCAAGCCCTTGTACGGGTATTTAGTTTAATGGCTAACATCACCCTCCAAGGCGGCGACCAAGGGGTCAACTTCATGGGTGGGATGTTCATCGTCATGGCCATGGCTAATTGCCAGACCTAAATATGTGGCACAAAGTACCGCAAAAACGTACGCCTGTACAACAGCCACGAGCGCCTCAAACATAACAATAGGTAGCAGCGTAAACGACTGAAAGTCTTTGCCCACATATGCGAACACGGATAGCAGAATATCACCTACTGCTGTGTTGAGAAACAACCTAAGCGACAACGACAGTACTCGAGTAAATTCCCCAAAAACCTCCAAAACACCAATGAAAAAGTTAATGGGGTTAAGTGGCTTATCGGTAAAATAGTGTTTGAGGTGCCCTAAGAAACCCGATTCTTTGATGCTTAGATACTGAATTGTAATAATGGCCACTATAGACATAGCCAGCGTACCGTTGAGATCGGATGTAAAAGGACGAAATAGAGGCACGGTCCCCTCAGCGGTTTTAGCATAAACACCAAGCCCGACAATCGGTAATAATTCCATGAGATTACTAAAGACAATAAAAACAAAGAAGATAGTAAAAATCGGTGCATATTTGACAGCTCGTTCTCTAGAGCCAAGTGGTGCTTCGATAAGACCGACAATAAACTCTGTCATAATTTCAAAGAATTGAGCAACCCCTCGGGCAGCTTTCAGATGAATCTTAAAACGTGCTACCAGGAACAATACAATAAGCAATGCCGAGCAAATAGCTCCATAGATAACCGAGTTAGTAATGGTCAGTCCATGCCAAACAGTAATTTTCTCAGGGCTCAGCGCTATGAGAGGTCCATCACTGGTGGCAAATAGCAAACGACTTAGCACATGCACCTCCGAATAACTCCAATAGAGTTATTCGTCGTCAACAAAATGGCGGCGGTGCTGATGCTCATTTCTTAGCCAGTGTAACAGAGGCAGTACCGTTCGTGCAATACTTTTTGCCAGATGGGGTCAACACGGAGCCAACCTCTTTAGTTCGTTTTCGATACAACTCTCTCCTGGCGAAAATAGAACATGGGGCGTATACTTGGGTTATGAGCATAACCGTATACAGCTCTCCGACCTGCGCATATTGTCACATGGCAAAAGAGTACCTCAAGCACAAGAAGCAAGATTTTAAGGAATTTGACGTCAGCGAGAATCCGAAAGCCGCTCAGTGGGTATACGCACATGTCGGCCAAGTAGTGACACCCGTATTAGACATTAACGGCACAGTAGTGGTAGGATTTGACCGACCCAAAATCGATGCTGCCCTACAAGCCGCCTGACGCTGCAACAATCACGGCTGTTACAATAGTAAGTGATGAGTTTTGAAGATTATAGAACGAAAAAATCGATAGTTGTTGTATATACCGGAGAGGGAAAGGGTAAGACAAGTGCCAGCCTTGGGATGCTGGTGCGCGCGCTTGGAAGTCGCTGGAATGTTGCCTTCATCCAGTTCATTAAATATTGGGGTGTAGGAGAGCATGTTTTTATTCGCGACATTCAGTCACTTTACGCCGATCAACTATTCTTCTATAAAGGTGGTAAAGGATTCTACAAAGCAGGCGATTTAAGCCCGCAGCACATCTCCGAGAAACAACACAAGCAGGCCGCTAACGATACATACGAGCAAGCCTACCGCTGTGCCAGCAACGGTGATTATGATTTAGTCATTTGCGACGAAATTAACAATGCCGTCAACGATGGTTTGATAACCAAAGCACAGCTAAAAAAACTCATAAAAGACCGGCATCCCCGCACCAGTCTATGCCTAACGGGCCGAAATTTTCCTAAGGAATTATTGTCTTCAGCCGATATCGTTACCAATATGACAAAGGTTAAGCATCACTTCGACGACAAGTTCTTGGCGAACCCTGGAATTGATTATTGACTTGCACAATCGATCAGTTAGCGCTATGGTTTTAAGATGTCAAAACCAGATGTTCTTGTTGTCCCTCATTTTGATCAATCGTTCCAGTGGCCTGTCGTGTCGGCCGAAGGCCAAAATGAGCTGCCTCGTGTTCCATCAGAGGATCCGACTTTAGTTACGTGGCTAAGTTTACCTCTGGCGGCCGAACTGCTCGTGCAACAGACCTGGGATCCGCAGCAGAGAGCGCTCAAAGAGGCTGGGGAAGAACCAGCTATGCCCCGTGTTATGGCTGCAGAATACCTTACAGAGATCTTCGTCAAGTTCCGCAACAAGATGAACGCCGGTTCGGCGACAGTGCCGTATGTGCATGGTGCGCATGATCCAAAAGACCCAAATTCTATCAAGTGGCTTATCCCTGTTGGCACAGGACGCCCAAACTACATCACCGGCACAACAACAAGCAGAATTTCGGACCCTCTCCGCACTGGCGGCCGCGGTTTGTTCCTCAGCTCTGAACTTTTGTGCGGAGCATCACGTGCCAATCTCACTACAGACCTTTTCGTCCCAAGAGAAACCAAAAACGAAAAGAAAGACGGGACGCTCCACTACATGCACGATCCTTTAGGTATACAGGCAGTTAAGATGACACAACAGTGGCTAAGCTATCAATAACATACAACCCGTAGAATTAAGATAGTCAGAGGAGTGGAACCATGAGCGCCATGCGACCCAGCTCACCATATGAACGCTGTTCTGTCGATGGTAAGGTCGCTTCGCTAGCCACCAAGGTGTCGTATATCGCCAGACGTTGCGCTACGGAGCTGTCAAGGTCATAGCCCGTCTGTTGACCTTCGGTTACCCAAGATCCTGTTTTGTACATTCGCTTAATATCATCCAACGTATGAGCTTGGTATATCCCGTCAGCTTTGCGACGACCAAGTCCCGTCGTCACCACCAGAAGGTTGTCTGAAGTACGCGGATTAGCAGTTAGGTCGGGAACGCAAACATCCTGACAAGGCCACAGCGTCGGGACGCGTATGTTATTTACCTGCCTGATTTTTTCAACATCTGTAGTCCCTCTTACATAGAGCCCCACGATTTCGCCAAACGGAGTCTGCGCGTTTTTACCCTGAGCTTTTGTCTCGGCACAAATTTTAGCGTGTGGTCGTAGCTTTGTGTTGCCTCGTGCAAAGTATGCAGCCGAGCGCGTCGTCGCATCATAAGCAAACAAAGCGCACGAAACGAAAAATTTTCGATATGAATAGGCGTCACCATCTAATGCTTCTTTAGCAGCTTTGCCAAGTACAGGCAGATGCTCTATGAAGCTTCGCACCGGATCGGTGACGTTCGGTATTATTTCATAACCAGATTCTGGATTCGCCATGCACTTATTATACCACTTCTTGATGTTTTTGCACACCTTGCCTTATCTGGCCGTCCAGCGTACGATGATTGCGATGAGTAAGCCCACACTTTACCTAATGCTCGGATATCCTGGGGCCGGCAAAACAACAGCCGCCAAAGTAATTGCCGAGCTGACGGGAGCGGTCCACCTGTGGGCCGATCATGAACGACGGGAGCGTTACGGCCAACCAACCTATCATCATGCCGAGAATATTGATTTATACAGCGTCTTAAACGAGGAAACAGCGCAATTATTAAACCAGGGGCAGTCCGTTGTATTCGACACCGGTTTTAACTTTTATCGTGATCGCGAGCACTTACGACGCATCGCTGAAAACTCTGGAGCGCAAACACAGCTGGTTTGGGTGACCACTCGTCGTCAGCTCGCCAAAGAGCGAGCAACGAGTCGAGCACACCTGCAACCAACTCGTTTGTTAGGCAATTTTACCGATAATGATTTCGAGCGAATTAGCGATAACTTAGAGCCCCCGCATCAAGACGAAACATATGTACAACTCGATGGAACTAAGATCACGCACGAATATGTTGCACAGCAGTTAAACCTCGGCCCATGACAAAGCGTCACACCAAACGCCTCTTATCCTTGGTGGTTAGTTTAGTGGTTCTTCTTATTGCTTATAGTCAGCAAGCCGCTGCGCCCATCCCAGTCCATAACCTCGTGCAACACAACCAGCCAGGCCTCTATGCGGTGAGCGAATTTGTGGACGGCGACACGCTAACTATCGATATGAATGGCTCCAAAGAAAAGGTACGCCTTATTGGCGTGGACACGCCCGAAACACACGACCCACGTAAAAGTATCCAATGTTTTGGACAAGCAGCCGCTAATTTCACCAAGAACTTTATTGGGGCAAATCGCGTCCGCTTAGAGGCCGACCCCCAAAACACTGATCGTGACCGCTACAATCGTCTGCTGCGATACGTGTACCTGCCAGACGGTACAATGCTCAATGCCGAGCTCCTTAAACAAGGCTTCGCTTTTGCGTACACATACTTTCCGTTTAGCAAGCTCGAAGAATTCCGTACTTTTGAAAAAACTGCCCGCCAGAAGAACTTGGGGCTATGGGGAAACTGCAAAATCATAACAGAGTCAAACGGCCAGATACATACTAATTAGTGGCATCAAATGGGTGGACGCGCGCTTTGTTACGATCTTTCAATAGTTTTTGAACCGAAAAGCCGCCGCGCTCTTGATCGTAGGCTAAAGCCAGAGGCCGAAACACAATGTAGCCTGTGGCATAGGCTACGCGAGCGAAGGCTGAACCTATGGTGCTAATCCCATGCTTCTTATAGGTCTCACTTTGTTGCCGATTGTAGCGATGAAAGGCAAGAGGACCGTCCGAATAACGCCTCGCCGACATGCCAACACGCAGGCTTGAATCATAAACTATTTTGTAGCCTTGTTTGTAAAGATGTATAGCCATATCGGCATCCTCATACATTGTGTTGTCGCTGCACAATACTGGTTTTATTATCCTCCACACTGAACGCCTAATAGCCATATTGGTTCCAAACAAAAACGGAAAGTTTTTTTCGTGCTTATATAGAGTATGCTTGAAGAAATCTTCAACCCAGTGATTCTGCGGGCTCAAGGGCATGTCATAAAAATGAGACGATCCCGTAACGGCGGCGACCGTGCGATCCTGAAAAATGCGCTTCGCCGTCTTCACCCAATTAGGTTCAAGACGAGTATCGGCATCTATTCGACCCAGGACATCACTTCTAGCGGCATCCAGTCCTGTCGTTCGACCATACAAGGTGCCTTGTTTTTTTTCTGAAATTACTTTTACGAACTTATATTTTTGAGCAATTTTTATACTGCTATCGGTTGAGTTATTGTCGACAATAATAACTTCATCGGGCTGCTCAGTTTGCCGCTTAATCGCCTCCAGGCAAGCTTCTAGATATTGCTCTTCGTTATAAACTGGTATAATTATCGATAATGTTAATGCTTTTTTCATGAGCGATAGTTAGATAGTAGCAGATGAAAGTCAAAAAAAACCATAAACTCTTGTCCAGCCTCGAGCGCCGCAAGGAGCACGAACTATTACTGCACCATTCGGGTGCTACAGAAAAACGTTTACGAACGCGCATCCTGCGTGGCTTTCGCCTAGAACACCCAAGGTTTTGGTGGCAAGAACGAAAGTGGTGGCAAAAAATGCTCTGTATTTTACTAGCAACGATAATGTTGGTTATCGGATCAGCTTACGGTATTGCTCGCTGGTACATCGCTTCGACCGCAGGACAGGACCACAAATTTGGTGCAACCTTTAGCAGTGACTATGCGCAGTATTTTGGACTTGACCCGCAAGAAACCATGCAGGCCATGATATCAGACCTAAACTTGCGCCACTTTCGACTAGTGAGCTATTGGGACTCAATCGAGACAAGTCCAGGCCAGTATGATTTCTCGAATCTCGATTGGCAGTTTAAAAAAGTTGAGGCCGTCAGGGGAACCATAAGCTTGGCTATTGGTTTGCGTCAGCCTCGATGGCCAGAATGCCACATGCCCAGCTGGGCTAAAAACGAGCCCAAAGACGTATGGTATCCCCAATTGAAGGCTGTCATGCAAAAGGTTATTAATCGCTACAAAACCAGCCCGGCCCTGGAAAGCTATCAGCTAGAAAACGAGTTTTTCTTGACCGCCTTTGGCGAGTGCAAGGACTTTAGCCGGGACCGCTTAGTAGACGAGTTCAACCTGGTCAAGCAACTCGACCCTGAGCACAAAGTTATTATCAGCCGCAGCAACAACGCATGGGGAGTTCCTATTGGCCAACCGCAGCCTGACGAGTTTGGCATTTCGGTTTACAAACGAGTTTGGGATCGTACAATTACAAAACGCTATTTTGAGTATCCATTCCCAGCCTGGTTCTACGCCTTCCTCGCAGGAACTGGAAAAATCATCACAGGAAAAGACATGATTATTCATGAGCTGCAGACCGAGCCATGGCCGCCGGACCAGGGCATCCTCGAGACCCCAATCACCGAACAAAATAAATCGCTTAATGCACAACGACTAAAAGATCGCATAAAATATGGGCGAGCTACTGGTATGACCGAGATCGACCTATGGGGTGTAGAAACCTGGTACTGGCGCAAAGTTAAACTAGGCGACTCGAGTTTGTGGGATGCTGGTCGGGAAGCAATACGCCAACAACAGTGCACATCTTGCTACTAATACCGTACAATTAAACAGATGAAGAAAAATAGCCGACAAACTAAGCTCATTCAAAACCGGCGCGCTCGGCATGACTATGCTTTAGAAGATTCGTTTGAGGTTGGTATCGAACTGACAGGACGAGAAGTTAAGGCTTTGCGCAATGGTCATGGGCAATTACGTGGGGCCTATGTAACAATCAAAGATAACCAGTTATGGCTGCTTAACGCTACTATAACCAGCATGCCTGGAGTTCCCATCAGTGAGAGTGAGCAGACCCGCACCCGAAAGCTTCTCGCCAAACGGCGAGAAATTGATGCCTTAATCGAAGCTAAGCAACAGGGAAGAACCATTGTCCCGCTCGAAATGAAAACAGGCGGTCGTTTTATTAAACTACGCATCGCGGCTGGTAAGGGTAAAAAACAATATGACAAGCGCCAAACCTTAAAAAAACAAGAGGATTGGCTCCGCACTCAACAAAGCCTCAAGCGTTACTCATAACCAGCCATTGCTTAGACAAGGGGGTATACCGTATAATTTGACAGTTGCATTTTTGCAAAGTACGTTAATTGTTATCTTCCCCCACAAGGGAGGAGCACGCTTCGTTTGCTCAACCATTATGGAAACGAGCAACGAAGCAATATTCCGGGGTAGCTCAGCGGTAGAGCGGGTGGCTGTTAACCACTAGGTCGAAGGTTCGAATCCTTTCCCCGGAGCCAGAGCCAGCAGTGAAATACAGTGATCGGTTCCCGTGACCTGTCCCTGATTCACTCCTGACTCAGACAAGAAAGATGCTAGTCTTAACAACTAGCCAAAAATGTTGGAACCACCTGAAAAGGTGGTTTTTACGTACTCACCCCTGATATAAAGTCCTAGAGCCGACCTATTTCCTATAGGACGGCCGAGCAGCCGAAAACCTGACCTGGTTCCATGACCTGTCTTTGGGCTAGTCAGTAGGTAGAATGCAGCTGATACTTATCTGTTATCATTAGTATATGAGTACTCTAAACAAAGCTCAATCTTGGGAGAACTGCGATAAAGACATCAAGCAGTTCGTACTTAATTTGGTTACGGTCCTTGAAGATGAGCTGAGTGATAACCTTGTCGGCGTTTACCTGCATGGATCTCTGGCGATGGGTTGCTACTATCGTCCGAAGAGCGACCTGGATATAGTAGTTGTGGTGCATAACCAGATTGGTGCTGATACCGCCAAGAAAGCTGGCATGGCTATTG
>CAZJME010000018.1:0-9684 GCA_964547235.1 uncultured Candidatus Saccharibacteria bacterium | reverse complement strand
ATGGATTGCTCATAATCCCTAGTCTGCACGCATAAGCCACAAGAATCAGTGAAGATATTTTCACCGTACGGGGCATTGTATTTTAGATATAATTATGTCATAGTAAACACATTATGTCAGGAAAGCGGATTAAACTAGCGGATGCCCGGCTTATGAAACCAGAGATGGAACGGGCTCTGGGTGCGACGCTTGAGGAGCATGGTAGCTTTGCTCATCTCGATGTGGTGTCCTTTAGGCAATTGATGGTAGAGGCGCTTGGCGACTCAAAAGGTGTGGATGGATCACGTCTGAGCCTGCTTGCCCGCTATGCGGTAGATGAAGGGGTGGCGCTTATCCAAACGGCTACACCAGTGATAGCAAAGCACGTTCCAGCTGAACTGGTGAGAGCAACTGTACACCACAATAGTCAGCGTTTGCTGGGCCCGTCCTGGATGACGGATAATGGTATGAAACTTTTTCAAAACATAATGAAAGACGAAAATGTAGCAGTTAGGCCGGCACCCGAGGGAAAGCTGCCGTTTGTACATTTTGTTGGGTTTGACTTTGATTACTATACTAACCCTGAGGTTACCGGCTGTCCGGCACATTATCTGCCGCTGTCAGACGTGTTGCCGATTGAGCCTATTGCTGATCATCCGAATGTGGCTTCGCCGCAAACGTTTCTTGACCAGTTCTTTCGTCTAACAGCTGACATAACCTTACCTGATTTACAGATCCCAGTTTAAACTTTTCTTTATTAAAAGAGCTGCAAAAATTACACCAAAACTCTTATTGACCACAAGCGGCTTGGAGGCGCACAATAAGCAAGCTATGTGAGTATGAGTTCGTCTCGGCGTTCCATGACGCACAAGCTTTATAACATCGGAAGGTATGCCCACTACATGTATGGCCCCTGCCCTCCTCATTGCAACAAGTTTCCCGTTTACGAGATTTACGAACGGTCAGAGTCTCTACCGGGCAGCTCTCAACTACACAAAACCCGTTCACCGAAAGAAATTACTCAATCGGTCCTCTTTTTATAACCCTAAATTCTCCAGGAGCTTGCAATGAATCACACTAACGTCAACCAAGAAATTAATGTAACCGGCTACTACTTTCGCGGCCATAACTTCCAAACCGTTCCACGCAGCATCGAGTACGCTGGCAACCAGATTACCTTCATCAACCAAGGCATGCAGTACCTCGTTAAAAAGGGTCAGCAATTTGTTAAATTGTTTGACTTGACCGATGGCGACACTACCTACCGCCTGAAATACGATCCCGACCAGTTGTTGTGGACATTAGTATATACCACTGATATGCAGCGAGCTTTTTAGTCGTGAATGACGATGAGTTAGCGGAAAAGTTAGGGGTCTCTACGCACAACGGTTTTCCCAATGCGGCTGCCGACAAGTCGCTGAGTAGCCTGGATTTGGGAAAGTTACTGGTTCGTAGCCCGATCAGCACTTTTTTTATGCGCGTCCGTGGTCATGCCGGTGAAGCTTACGGAGTTTTTGATAACGATATTGTGGTGGTTGACCGTTCTTTACAACCACGCAAGACTGATCGAGTCATATGGTGGCACGAAGAGTCATTTGGAATAGGTGCGGTCATTCAGGTTCCTCGTAATGTAATTCCCTGGGGAGTGGTGACCTATGTCATCCACGAGGTACGGCGAGTGTCATGAATCAAGCTATTTTTGCTTTGGTCGATTGCAACAACTTTTTTGTTAGCTGCGAGCGGGTTTTTCGGCCAGACCTCGAGGGGCGCCCCGTAGTTGTGTTAAGTAGTAACGACGGCTGTGCCGTGGCGCGAAGTAATGAAGCCAAAGCACTCGGTATCCCTATGGGTGCACCAGCTTTTAAGTATCGGGAGTTATTTAAGCGGCACGGTGTTGTACAGTTTAGCGCCAATTTTGAACTATACGGCGATCTTTCGCGTCGTATCACACAGCTACTAACAGCTTTTACACCGCGCACAGAGGTGTACTCCATTGACGAATCGTTCCTAGATCTCAGTGAATTGGCCAATAAAAACTTCGAGCTACAGATGCGAATGCTTAGGCGGCGTATTCTTCATCAGGTTGGCATACCGGTCTCGATTGGTGTTGCTCCGAGCAAAACCCTTGCCAAGCTAGCCAGCTATCTTGCAAAAAAGGAACCTCTCTTAGGCGGAGTCTTGGATCTTGGCACGGCCACCGCCAACACGCTGAGTCAACAGCGGCGTAAAGTAGCGGTTGAAGACGTGTGGGGGGTTGGATGGCGCTTGGCGCCGAAGTTACGGAGTGATGGTATTGCTACGGCTGAAGACTTGGCGCAGATGCGGCCGCGGCATGCCCGGCAGCTCATGGGCGTCAAGGGCGAGCAAACGGTTCGGGAGTTAAATGGCCAGGCTTGCTTACCGCTCAAAAGCCTGCACACTGTGCCTAAGAGTATTGCTCGGACGAGGACTTTTGGCGAAGATACTAACCAGTTGGCGGTGTTAGAATCTGCAGTAGCTAATTTCGTTGCCCAGGCGGCTTTCCGTTTGCGTGCCTCTGGGCAACGAACCCGACAAGCGGGCCTCTTTCTCGCGACAAGCAAACATAAACCAGGCTTTCAGACCTGGCGTAGTGAGTTTGAATTCCAGATGCCCTCGTCCGACTCGGGACAACTCATGCAGGCGCTGATAGGGGCGCTCAACGAACTATATCGGCCACAGTACCTCTACCATCGAGCTGGTGTTTGGCTGCACGACTTTGTACCAGCCGACCTTTTTCAGACAGATCTGTTCGGGGCAATGAACTTGTCGGCTGAAGTTCGTTCGCAGCAACGAATGCAGGCTCTGGACAGCATTAACCATCGTTTTGGTCGCGGGACGCTTCGCTTTGCTGCTGAAGCATTGGCTCGTAAGTGGCAGCCCAAGCAGCGTTTGCGTAGTCCGCACTACACGAGTCAATGGGAGGATTTGCCAGAAGTTCGTCCCCTAGCCTATTTATAGCTAACGCGATCAGCACTGCCGACCACGCTGATCCAGGTTTGCCCAGGATTTAATTTGATGGGCTGGCCGTTGGCATCGTTGAATTTAATTTGGTCGCTGCCGCTACTTTTACTCCAAGTGCCTTCGGTCTTACCCCCATCTTGAAAAACAATAGCCTTGCCCGTACCGATATTGCCGTATTGGCTGTTGACCCCATTGGCTGCAATGCCATAGGGAATGACTACCACGATAACAACTTTCGGAGCCAATTGATCGCCGCTCTCGGCATCAATATGAGGTTTTCCTCCCTCGCTACGCTTGTAGACATTGGTAGTAGCGTCATAATCATAATGTGGATTATAGAGGTATCCAGAGATATTAAAATCCATAGACGTGACGGTTGGTGTGTCTAGTTTCTTCTCGTCTTTGCGTGGGAAACCATCAAACTTGCTACTGGTAAAACCTTTACTTTTAGAAAGTTCGTCAAGGCCAGCCATACTGGTGTACATGTTATGGGGCGCATAGCGACTAGAGATGCGGTGATATGGCTTGGGATTCGCAAACTGATCGAGATCCTTGATGCCATCAGCCTTTATTTTAGCCAGCCCATCGCTACTTCCTCCTACATGAGCTACGGCAGCATCAAACCCGTGTAACCAATCTACGTAGTACGGACGAACACTGCGCACCGGACCAATGTTAGCCGGTTGCGCTTCTTGAAACAATGCTAAGAAACGAGTGATGCCGCCCTCGGCAATTGCTTCAAAGACAACGCCGGCTTCTTTAAGCCCTGATTGCGGGCGGGCATCGGGACTGTTTTCGATCATAATAGCGGTGACGGGACGCTGGTTGAGTTCCGGCTTAACTTGCACACCGGTTAGTCGGGATGGCTCGGTTTCTGGTTTTGGTGCAACTGGTTTTGGTGCAACCACTTTAGCGACCGGTTTAGGCTGGGGCTTGGGTTTTAATAGGTACCATGCACCAGCAACACCACCACCGAACAAGAGTAAGACGGCCAGCACGACCAAGGCTTTTTGCTTTTTTTGTAGTGATTTAAACCAGCCTATCGGGTGGCGCTTACGCCAAAATTTTTTCTTAACTTTATCAGACTGGGTCGATGTCGAGACTTCTTCTACCGTGTCCGCCTTTGGCGGCTCAGCTAGCGGAATTTCGGCCACCGTTTTATCGGTATCGCCGGTTTCGGGTTTAATAATTGTTTCTTTTTGGGGTGTCGGCCGTTTTTTGGGACGTGGCCGCAAGAAGTCATCCATGGGAGATATTGTAACAAATGCTTATGCTTATGGAAAACTGGTCTTCACTATTCTTGGCATTTTCTTTACGTCAATTGGTGTGCAAGGCGTAATCTCGTTAGGGTTACTTCCTTGCCGAGAACTTGCAGTGTGTCAAATAGCCCTGGTGAGGCAGGTGCCCCAGTGCTAGCAATTCGTATAAGGCTAAAGAGTATACCGGGTTTGGTGGCGAGTTGTTCCAAGAGAGCATTTAGTCGCTTCTCTAGGTCATTGAGGCTAAAGTCCGAAGGCTCAAGAGTTATTATGGCAGCTTCGAGCATGGCACCTTTTTCATCACCAGTTAGTTTTCGTAGTTGCTTGTTTGTATCGTCAAAAAGTAAAGCCTTGACGGCTTGCTTGCTTGGTTCTTCAAAAAAGAACGAACTCAAATCTGGCAATTCAGAGAAAATCTTCAAACGTTCTTGGACGAGACCGAGAACCTGCTTTCGATATGCTGGCTCGGCTTGCTTTGCCGAGTCTGGCCAATAGGCAGCTACTTTATTGAGCAAGTTATCAAGCTGCATGGTTCGGATGTGGGCGCCATTAAGCCATAACAATCGCTGCTCATCAAACTTGGCACCACTGCGTCCAACGCGTGCAAGACTGAATTTATCAATGAGTTCTTGAACCGTGAAAACCTCTTGTTTGGTGCCATCATTCCAACCGAGGGTCGCGATGAAGTTGTCGAGCGCTTCTGGCAGATAACCCTCACGAATATAGTCTAAAACATCTTTGGCGCCATCGCGTTTGCTGAGTTTCTTTTTGCCGTCAGGCCCAAGGATGTGTGGCATAGTAGCGAAAATAGGAGGTTCAATGTTCAGCGCCTCGTAAAGATTGAGGTAGTTTGGCATGGAGCCGAGAAACTCTTGACCGCGAATTACATGGCTAACCTGCATCTCTAAATCATCAATGATGTGAGCGAAGTTATACGTGGGAAAGCCGTCGCTTTTGACGATAATAAAATCATCGACAACCTCTGGACCGGTTGATAGGTCGCCCATGACTTCGTCGTGCCACTGGTACGCTTTGGGGTTGGATTTAAAGCGCAGTGGCTGTGTGCCGTCCCATTTGGGCGGGGTGGCAGGACGATGGTTACGGTATAAAAATGCTTGCTTATCACGTTGTGCTTGTTCGCGAAACGTCTGTACTTCCTGTTGCGAATATGGATCGGCGTAGGCACGGCCACTATCAACTAGTTTTTGAGCCCACTTTTTGTAGCTATCTAATCGCTGGCTTTGGCGGTAAGGGCCGTACTTCCCGCCCTTGTCGGGGCCTTCGTCATAATCCAGACCTAGGGCATGCAAGCTGTCCATAATATGTTGATCGGCTCCCTTAACTTCCCTGGCTTTATCAGTGTCTTCTAGGCGCAAGATAAATACGCCCTTCTGCTGTCGTGCGAGTAGCCAAGCAAATAGTGCCGTTCGAATACCTCCAACGTGCAGCAGGCCGGTGGGGCTGGGCGCGAAACGGGTGCGTATGGGGTGTGAACTCATGAACAAAATTGTATCAGAACAGAGGTAGATTCCAAAGCAGGCTAGAAGCTGGCGGCGATCTTAAGGAGCTGCTCAGTGCTTAGCGCTGAATCTCCCTCGACCTTATACCAAATTCCCCCGTCGACCCAGGTGGCGTTATTCCGGCCATAGATAAAAACCGTACGCCCCGCCGCTTGATAGCTTTCCGACGGACTTTTGGTGCTGGCGACAAAACTTTTTTCGAGCGCTTCGCTCGACCAGTCTGACTGGGCTTGTGTCACCTTAAAACTACGAGCATCACGCGTCTTGTAGGCATACGAAACCTGTCCTGGAGCGTAGTTAATTTCCCCATTCAAGGCATAGCCTGCCGGTTTGTAGCCAGGTAATTTGGCACTTATACCGGAGCGCGAGTCGGCTATTTTCATGGCGAGTTGAGGCATATTCTGAAAAGCAAAGAAGCCGCTCACGAGCATCAGTGCAACAAAAGTTGCCGCCACACTCACGAAGCGTGGGCTGAGACCCAGCTTATGAGCAACTCGATGCCGGCGTTTGGTAAGTTTGGCGCGAGGCTGGTCGTGACTGGTTGCTCTACGTAACGCTGCATCGATCATTACATCTTTATCGGATCTCCTCATTGGGTGGGTCGTCAAAGATGGTTTGTGGTGATCTGCGGGAGTCGGCGTGGCGGGCGAATGTTTAACCGCCACTGCTTCGTGACGTTTAATTACTGGTGATTGAGTACGCCCAAAATGAGATACTAGCTTGTTTTGTTTTGTTTGTTTGGCTCGGGCTAGGCGGCTGGGAGATACGGGAATCCTATGAACTGCATGATTGGCTATGGTTGCCGAGGATGCTGCTGCGCTAACGTGATGAGTCTTTGCGCCGTTTGTGGGGTTAGAAAGATGCTCGCGTTTTAGTGTTTGACTATGTCGCTGGGTCCCATGAATACTATGCGATGGTACTGCTTTGTGGGCTTGAGCTGCACGAGTAGCGGGGCGTATAACTCCGTCTACTGTCGTACTAACGGCAACCTGAGTGTGCTGGCCACCAACAAGCGCGCCCGTGTGAGCGTCGTAGACTTTTCCATTAATGGTAATAGTGTTTTTGAGGTGTGCCACGCTCTTTTTGTGTACCCTTAGCTTATGCTTATGTAATAGTACAAGTTACTTCCCCTAAGTACAAGGGGTATACCGCGTTAATCAATGGAACTTACGTTGTTCCTATGCTATAACTATAAATACCTCAACAAAAAAATATGGAATTTCTCGATCCTGACAAAAAGAAACAGCATAACCGTCGTCTCGTCGTAGGCTATGTTCTTATGGGTGTCGCCATCCTTCTGGCTGCACTGATCCTATTTATGCAATCGGCAGGCTTCGATCTGGATCATAAAACCGGAAAAGTTATCCAAAATGGTCTTATCTTTGTTTCTTCTCACCCCGAATCAGCCACGGTGTATTTAAATGGTAAAGATCAAGGGAGAACGGACACAAGGTTAACCGTTCCGGCCGGTTCCTATACGGTTGAGCTAAAGCGGGACGGCTACCGTGACTGGAAGCGATCCTTTAATCTTGAAGGTAGCAGTATAGAACGGTTGCAATACCCTGTTCTCTTCCCGACGACTTTGAACCAGAAGGACCAAAGACAGTACGACAATCCACCACAGTTTATTACCCAAAGCCCCGATAGGCACTGGCTGCTCGTGCAGCAACCCGGTAGTGTAACGTCCTTCGATGTGTTTAATAGTAATGATCCCAAGGCCACTGTCGAAAAAATCGACCTGCCTGCAAATCTGCTGACCGCCACGGCGGATACGCAACACAACGAGCTTGTTGAGTGGTCAACAGATAATCGTCATGTCTTGGTTAAGCATGTTTTCAAGGACCAGTCAGAATATATTATGATTGACCGCCAATCTCCGGAAAATTCTCAGAATATCACCAAGCTACTAGATCTGAAGACGGTAACACTCAGCTTGCGTGATAAACGAGCGGATGAGCTCTATGTCTTTGATGAAGCCGCTCATACCTTAAAGACAGCCAATACCAAGACCAAGGAAATGGAAGACGTACTCAAAGACGTGGTTGCCTTTAAATCGTATGGAAGCGACACGTTGCTCTATGCAGTCACAGAGTCTAAAAATCCCACCAAAACGGATGTTAAGTTCCGTGACGGTGGTAAAGATTACGCTGTTCGAACGTATACCGACGCCGGGGACTTCCTTCTTGATGTTACTCGCTTTGATGGCCATTGGTATGCTGTCGTCGGACCCAAGAACGAAGGTCGCGTAACTATTTATCAAGACCCAATGGATCACCCTAAGTCCGATCCTACGGGACTTCCTCAAGCATACAGTGTGCTTATTATGAAGGAGCCTCAGTTTGTCTCCTTTTCTTCAAACGCCCGATTTATATTGGTACAAAGTGGCGCCAAGTTTGCCACCTTTGACGCCGAAACAAACCGTCGTTTTTACTATGATATTACAACTCCGCTGGCAGGTGACCAAAAGGCTCGTTGGATGGACGGACATCGATTATTGGTTGAGTCCAACGGTAAGGTCAACGTGTTTGATTTCGATGGCATCAATAAGCAAACACTTGTTGATATTCAAGAGGGTACTTTACCCTACTTTGATCGGGACTATACACGGCTCTATACCTTAGCAAGGTCACGCCAGGACGACTCCAAGGCAGCGCTTACGCAGACGCCGTTAAAGCTCGATCTGAGGTAATTCGCTAGGAACTAAACCAATCTTTAATCCGCTGCCAAAGCGATGGCGCGTTGCTGGGAAGAATGCTAGGTTGCTGATCGGTCTTTTTGGCGGTGCTCACACCATTGTGGGTTGGATCGGGGCTGATCTGTTCGCCAACCACCACCATGCGGTTTAGTGAGGTGCCCGGAGGATCACACGTAATTAAAGTAGTCGTTGCGACTTTATTATTTGCACCTAAGACACTCAGGTCAGTTGGCTTCACTACTTTTTTGTCGTACACCTTATACGCATAACGAGTTCCATCACGTGTCAGGTAGAAGACATCGCCTTCTTCCAGCTTACTCAACAGCACAAAAGCGAACTTATATTTGCCTGGGTTAAGAATGTTGTTACTTGAATGGCCAAAGATAACAGCATTTCCCTTTTCGCCAGGGTTTGCGGTGTTGGCATAATGGACGACACCCCGTTCCAAAGCCTTTTCTACGGCCTTTTCTTCAATGGAAGGCTCGTCGTAAACTACCGGAATTTCAACATTGATTTTAGGAATAATAATTTTAGTACCATCTGCACTTGCAGTATTGTCAATGATGATAGGAGTGTTGCTTACCTGGCGGCTGGGCGAAATGAATGGTGCAATAAAGCGTTCATTAAAAAAGCTAAACAACAAAATTAAGACAACGAAGGAGCCCATCCCTACTCCAAATAAAAGCGACTGGAAGTGTTGCTTGGCAGAAAGTTGTTTAGCCGTTTGAGCGGCGGTGCGCGCACGCAGTTGTTTTTTGAGGTCGGCTACTGTTTTTCCGGCCTGCTGCTTATGGTGTGTCAGTGTATGTTGTAGCTTTGACGATTGAGCTGTTTTAGGTTGCGGCGTTTCAGGAGGGGCGGCTACTGTTTTTGGCAGCGTACTAGCCGGCAGGTGCTGTCCATGTTCGCGATAAAATTCGTTCCAAACTTGATGCTTTTCTTCATCTGTCAAGGCTATGTAGTAGTTGTGCCATGCTGTCTGAATTTCTGCCAACGACATCCCCGATTCCGACAGTTGCTTCATGTAGGTTTGGTGTTTCGAAAGTGGTTTTTTGATGCCAATAACTTCTTGTGCCTCAGCAACGGCGCTGGGTTCGCTGTTATACAATCTGTCGAGTTTTTCACGTATCAAATCGGCGGCTGGATTGGCCCCACCCGCGTCCTGATAGTTTTGCTGCTGATTGTCAGATTGATTGGTCATGTACGCTTGCCTTCAAGTATAGTACAATTACCCCCGTCAACCTACACG
>CAZJME010000017.1:0-10140 GCA_964547235.1 uncultured Candidatus Saccharibacteria bacterium | reverse complement strand
CTCGTTTTATTAAGTTTCGTTATTTTGACATCTATAAAGATATGGCTAAAAACCTTAAGGAGCTTGCAAGTTATCAACCATCTATAATTGTTGCCCCGCCGTCAGTACTCAGTGTTATAGCCGATCAACTTGAAGCAGGAGAATTACCAATACACCCCCAGAAGATTATCTCTGTGGCTGAAGTATTAAACCCTCGAGATGAACTACGGTTTAAAAAAGTATTTAGCCAGGACATTATTTTTCAGGCCTATCAATGTACTGAGGGCTTTTTAGCCCATACCTGCCAGCAAGGCTCACTGCACCTTAATGAAGACATTGTTTACGTTGAGAAAGAGTTTCTAGACGCCAAGCGGTTTGTGCCCATAATTACCGATTTCCGACGATGTTCGCAGCCAATCATACGTTATCGACTAAACGACATACTGGTTTTATCAAAAAAGCATTGCTCTTGTGGCAGTGCTATGACGGTTATTGAGCGCATCGAAGGTCGTGAAGATGATATTTTCCTATTCAAAAACCAATCCGGTGTAACCGTCCAAGTATTCTCGGATATGATTGGACGCTGTATGCTCTATGTCAAAAATATAAAAGATTACCGAGTAGTACAGACCGATTACACAAAATTAGTTATCCATCTGGATGATCTAAGTGCAAACACTAAGCAGGCAATAAGACACGAGATCACGAAACTTGCCCAAAAACTATCCTTTAAGACGCCAGAATTGGAATTTGTGGCCTATGAGCTCGATTTGAGTAGAAAATTAAAGCGAATTGAGAGACAATTTAGTAAATGAATAGTATAAGAAATTGCCGCATTGCAGGCTATGGTACGTATTTACCTAAGCAAACCGTAGAGTTTGAGGGTCAGACACGTTATCGAATATCTGGAGGCGAAGATCAACTATCCATGGCTGTAGCTGCGTGCAAGCAGGCTCTCGAAACTGCAGAACTAGATATTAATAATATTGACTGCATCGTCTCTGCTAGCGCTGTCGGCATCCAACCAATCCCATCTACGGCAGCACTGATCCATGAACAGCTTGCCCTCGGTACTAGCATTCCCGCACTCGACATCAACACAACATGCACCAGCTTTCTAACGTCGCTAGACACAATGTCATACCTTGTTGCAGCTGGTCGCTATAAAAATGTTCTTATAGTTTCCAGTGAGGTTGGCTCGCTAGGCTTAAACCCTAAGCAACGGGAAAGCTATGAGCTATTCTCTGATGGTGCTGCAGCAATCGTGTTATCAACCCACGCTGAACCATCCCAGGGAATTATTGCCAGTATGCAGTCAACGTGGTCTGAGGGCGCACATTCAACTGAAATCAGAGGTGGATTAACTGGCTTTCACCCAAAAAATTACAGTGAAGAAACCAAAGAAGATTACATGTTTGATATGGATGGTCGAACGGTTTTGCGTATTGCCGCAACGCATTTACCAGAAATGTTCGACGAATTTAAGACTAATTACGGTATTGGTTTTAAAGATGTCGACGTTATCATCCCACACCAGGCGAGCCGCGCACTGGATATGATCATGCGGCGTATGGGAGCACCGACCGGGAGTTACATTAACTGGGTGCCGGAATACGGCAATATGGTTTCAGCGTCAGTGCCATTTATTCTTTGTAAGCTTCTTGCAGACGGTAAGCTACAGAGAGGCGTTAAAGTGTTATTATGTGGAACAGCTGCAGGTCTCACTGCGAATATTGTTGTGATGGAGGTTTAGTATGTTAGAAGAAGTTCAAGAAATTATTCACAAAGAGTTCGATATTGAAATAGATAAGCTCACTCCAGAGGCAAATCTCAGGAATGATCTACACATTGACAGCATGGCTGCAGTGAATTTGTCTTTTGAGATTGAAGATCGCTTCAAGATTAAAGTTACCGACGAAGAACTTGCTGGTCTTGCCACTATTAACGACATTTTAAAGCTTCTCGAATCTAAAGGTGTATCAGGAAAAAACTAACCAACCAGTTTTCTTATACCCCGGGCAAGGCGAATTGCAGGTTGGTATTGGTCGTGACATTTATGATCATAGTCAAGCTGCCCGCGAAGTATTTGACTTTAACCCAGAGCTAAAAGAACTATGCTTTAGTGGTCCTCACGAAACACTCAACGATCCATATAATAATCAAGCGGCTAACTTTTTAGCCTGGATGGCCATAAGCGCAGCACTGGGAGAAGTAAATATACAGCCCGGGGCGTTAGCGGGACAAAGCCTCGGTGAGTATGGCGCACTCTGTCATGCTGGCTCCTTTAGTATTAGAGACGCACTTCCGATGCTAAAAGAGCGAGCAAGGCTTATGACCGAGCTGATTCCGGCTGACAGTGGCATGCATGCCATACTAGGCTTAGGTGCTACTACCGTCGAAACCCTCTGTCAGAGGGTATCCACTCCCGAAACACCTTGCCAGATAGCTATTTACAGTACGGCCGACAGGAATGTTATCACTGGCAATAAAACTGCTGTTACAAAATGTGCCGAACTATGTGCTGAAGCTGGTGGCAAAACAATGCCTGTACGAGTTGCGCGTGCTTTCCATTCATCACTGGGGCAACCAGCTAAAGAAGCATTTGCCGAAGTCTTAAAAGACTTTCCAATTGCTCAACCAAATCGTCCTGTCTACTACAATCGTGATGGTTCGAATGAATGTAACGATATTGCTGGCATGTTGGCCGACCAGCTCGTGAACCCAGTCTACTTAGTAAAAGTAATCCAAAACTTGCTGGACGATGGCTACAGACAATTTATTAAAATCGGACCTGGTGGATTCTTTGGCGATGCCGTACGAACAATTGCGCACAATCAGAATATTGATATAAAGATCTACAGTGTTGAGTCATTCGAAGATATTAACCAATTAGTCTTGAGATTAAAAGAAGATGCGCATGCTTAAACGACGCGTTGTGATTACAGGCATGGGAGTAGTGTCAGCCATCGGTAATAACACAAAGTCTTTTTGGGATAGTATCAAAATGGGTACGTGTGGCATTGATTCTATTACCTCGTTTGATACTACTAAGTCACCAGTTAAGCTGGCTGCTGAGATTAAGTCGCTCGACAGCGAACAGTATTTTGAAGCACGAGACATTAAACATAACGCACGCTTTATGTTGCTAGCGCGTATAGCAGCGCAAGAAGCCTATCATATGAGCGGCCTAGAGAACATTAATATTGACCGTGACCGTTTTGGCGTGTTTGTTTCTTCAAGCATTGGTGGGATTGAAGTGCTGGAAGCCAACCAGACAGCATTTATGCAGACGGATTCTCCGCGTGTTTCTCCATACCTTATCCCCAGTACGCTTGTCAACTTAGCATCAGGCGCAATTGCCATCGACGTCCAAGCACATGGCAGCAATATGGCAGTAGTAACAGCCTGCGCTAGTGGTGCCAATTCCATCGGTGAAGCTTTTCTGAAGATTCAGCAAGGTTCAGAGGATGTTATTCTAGCTGGTGCGAGTGACGCAGCCATTACACCGCTATCACTAGCAGGTTTCGCAGCTATGCGCGCTATGCATACTGGTGATGATCCGAGTCGAGCCTGCATACCATTCGATAAGGAACGCAGTGGCACCGTTATGGGTGAAGGAGCAGGCATATTGGTACTTGAAGATCTTGAACACGCTCTAAAACGTAAGGCAACTATCTTGGGTGAGATTGTAGGGTACGGCACAAACTGCGACGCTTTTAGTATCACCTCACCAGAACTTGAAGGTACAACCATTAGCAAAGCAATGCATAACGCAATTGATAGCGCCTCTGTCAGGATTGAGGAAATTAACTATATAAATGCCCACGGTACCGCAACGGTACTAAACGACAGTACTGAGAGCTTGGCTATCCAAAAAGTCTTTGGAGCACATACTAAAAATGTCTTAGTCTCTTCCACAAAGTCCATGACCGGCCATACACTTGGTGCGAGCGGAGCAATTGAAGCCATTGTGTGCTTGAAGGCATTGCAGGAGAACTTTGCGCCCCCTACGATTAATTACCAATCAGCCGACCCGAAGTGTGATCTAAACCTTGTAGTAAACAAGGGGGTTGATAAAGAGCTAAACCTTGTTTTATCTAACTCGTTCGGCTTTGGTGGGCATAATGCCAGTTTAATTTTCAAAAAATGGCAAGCATAGAAACTTCCTCTAGCATATCTACACTTAAGGCGATGCTGTGTCAAAGTACTGAGCGCTATGCTAATCAGACGGCATTTCATCTTGCAGACGGTTCGCATATCACCTACAGGCAATTTGCTGAGGATATAGACGCACTTGGTACTGCACTCATTAGCGCCAAAAGAAAACCAAAACGCATCGGTATTATCGGCGCGAACTCCTACGAATGGGGGCTTGCATACCTTGCAACCATGAATGGCGCTGGTATTGCCGTATCACTTGATAAGGAATTAACCAAACAAGAGCTTCTTGATTCTGTTGAACGCATCAAGCTTGATACAATTTTCTACTCTGATGATGTCGCTAACAAGGTTCTTGCCACAAAGAAACAAGGCATTATTAAAACCTATATATCCATGTCACCCAACTCTAAAGAACAAACCATACAAGCACTCATTGAGCTCGGAAAACAAGCACCAAAGAGAAACAGGCGTACTTACCAGCAGATTAAAATTGATCCCGATGCGTTAGCGGCATTACTTTTTACATCAGGGACTACATCTCGATCAAAAATCGTCATGCTTTCACATAGGAACATTACAACTGACCTTATACACGGCACGGCACATTTCAATCTTAGTCCGAATGACCGTTTCTTATCCATTCTGCCAATGCATCACATGTTTGAATGCGTAGCAGGTTTTTTGGCGCCTTTGTACTCGGGTAGCTCAATCTATTTCAGTCAAGGTATTCGCCACATTGGGCGAGAATTTAAAGACCAGAAACCAACGGTGGTCATTTGTGTTCCTCGTGTCATTGAAGCCCTCTCTGGTAAGATCTGGAAAGGCATTCGCGAACAAGGCAAGGAGCATATTGTTCGAAGGCTAATGTCTACTACTAATGCTTTAGATAGGGTTGGGTTACACATAAAGCAGAAAATTTTTGCTAAAGTTCACCGTGAGCTCGGTGGAAATATTCGTTTCTTCCTCAGTGGAGCGGCTAGCCTCAATTTAAAAACAGCTGAAGATATGACCCAGCTTGGCTTTACTATTTTTCAAGGCTACGGACTGACTGAATGTTCACCCGCAGTTGCTATCTCCTACTATAGGAACAATGACCCGGACTCAGTTGGTCCGCCATTAGCAGAAACTGATATATACATAGATAAACCTAATGCTGATGGTAATGGAGAAATCCTCGTAAAAGGCCCGCAGGTAATGCTCGGCTACTATCAGAACAAAGCAGCTACTAAGCAAGTCATGCACAATGGCTACTTCCGAACAGGTGATATAGGCCAGATTAAAAAAAATGGCAGTCTAAAAATTATTGGGCGCCTCAAAAATGTAATTGTTACAAGTGGCGGCAAGAAAATTTATCCTGAGGAGTTAGAGTCTTTGTTATTACAATGCCCAGCTATCAAAGATGTTGTGGTTCATGGGGTAGAACACAACCACGGTATGCAAATCTGTGCGTCGGTAGTCCTTGCCGAAAATGAAAGCGCCCCACAGAAACGACAACTTGAAAAGATAGCAAGATCTCATATCAAGGCCATCAATGATAATCTTGCGAAATACGAACAGATACACACCATCAAAATCCGAAACACCGATTTTGTGAGAACATCTACACTCAAAGTAAAAAGACACCTCATAAGTGCCTCTCAATAACTGCAGGCTCAGCAAGCAGTTATGCATAAAATTCCAGCTTTGATTCTCTAATTTGCAGTCTTGTTTCTATTCCCGCAGTTAATGCCGTTTTCTCGCTCTCTGTGCCATTTGTCAGCACATATCGGGCATATTCTACAAACGGATCGTCAAGCCGCTGGTCGACCTTGTAGTGCGTGAATAATGTTTTTGTAACGTACATGTGCTTGTCAACTTTGGCTCGTAATTTATCCGATATTTTGATCTGTTCATGATGTTGCTCAATAAAGTCCTGAAGCAACACACATAAATTGTTTTCGTTGACATATTTTTCGTTACAGTTCGGATCTTTGCGTCGAGTGCAGTTGTAGTAAACAAATCGTTTTATATCACCACTTTTGAGCGCCTTAAATTTATCTTGGGCCGTAATATCCGCATCGCACTGTCAACACTTGAATAGCCCTCGGAACGCAAAGGTTTTTGATCCCCAAACTCCTTTGTTGACGCCCCTAGTTTCCTGCACAAGGTCAAACAGTTCCTTTGAGATAAGTGGTTTATGCGCTCCGTCATACCAAGGCGCATTCGGAGCCTCAGGATATTGGAATCTGCCGTAGTAGAATGGTGTGCTTAGAATAACGAGAATTTGACTTACGCTGATCGGCCTGCCAGAACGGTTAGTAAAGCCTTGCTCGTCAAGCCATGCTTTGAGCCGACGACCACTCCAGCGTTCATAGCCAGCTTTTTGGAAAGCCTCGCGTATCAGATCTGCCCGATCAGGATCAAAGATTATATCGTTAATACCCCCGAAAGCCCTGTTCATGTAGCCGAGTGGGGCAACGCCTGGTCGCCAACCCATCTCACATTTGGTACGAATACCGCGTTTGACATTGATGCTCTTATTGTCGTTTTCAAGTTTGGCTTGCGAGCAGAGGATCATAAGCAAGAACTTTTCATTCGGACTATTCGTCAATGTTTGCGAGTAAGTTCGGATATGCAGTAGTTTATGTTGATCCATTAGTTTTACTACCGCGCCCAAATCCCCAGCATTTCGACTTAGACGATCAGGTGCCCATGTCAGGATTGCGTTGTACTCATCGTTGGGCAAATCCGCCGTTTCAATCGTTATTGATGGCTCAACATTAACAAAATACCCTGAACCCACACTAAAAACAGCCGCAGGAATTTTGGGGTTGGAATATTCTGACCGAATGATAAATGGATGGCAGGGAGAATTCATTAATGCCAACACCGGGTACAACCCGAACTTAACTGACGATACACACGCCTGGACAAAAGATGCAGTTATTAGCACTGGTATAAAGCCTTCATCCGATCGTATGATTGACATCGACAGAATGCCATCTAGCCTACAGGCACACCTCACAGAAATAGCTATACCTACATATCAACGAATGGTGGGTTAATGTGGTTGAAGCGCTAATTTTTGACTACGGTGGAGTTGTCAGTGATGGCGGTCGCGATTTTGAACCTGCAATGAGACTCTCGACCAACCTTGCAATTAATCAAAGCAATGCAATGCAACTAATATCAGAACCATGGGATCAACTATCGAAGGGATTTATTGATGTTGATGACTTCTGGTCTCAGATTGAGAATACGTTAGGCCGTGAAGTAAACCATAGCCTCAGGCATATATGGAACACATTCGATAATTGTATGTATCCTCGTAAACAAATACTGGCAACGTTGATGAACCTTAAAAAGTCTGGGTATATTCTTGGGTTACTGTCTGATATTGTTCCACCGACAGCACAGTCGATTAAACTTGGCGGCGGATATCATCCGTTTGATTTTACGATATTGTCATGTGAGGTTGGTCTCAGAAAGCCAGATGAGAAAATATATAACATTGCTCTTTCAAAAATACCAGATATAAGCCCCCGCAATGTAGTCTACATCGACGATAATCCAAAAAATCTAGTCCCGGCCCGAAAACTTGGCATGCAGACAATACTGGCAGGAAATTCCAAAGATCTGAGTATTGAGATTACTAACATAACGTCAAACAAAGCTGTTTAAATCTGTTACAGTATTTATATGTCAGAATCAGCACAACTCTGCCCATTTTGTATCGAGAACAACTTGCTGCGAGTCAGTGTGCTCTACCAAGATGACTTGTGGTACGTAACCGACATGGAAGAAGGTAGTATTAATAACGCCGTCATGGCAATCACCAAGCGACATATAGAGACACCATTCGAAATCAACGACCAAGAATGGAGAGAGCTGCACAGCCTTTTAGACAGAATGAAAAAGCTAGTTGACCAAAAGGAACAACCGAAAGGGTACAATCTAGGCTGGAATATACATCAAACCGGCGGGCAAAATGTAGCACACGCCCACCTACATTTGCTTGGTCGCTATGAAGACGAACCGCTTGCCGGTAAGGGCATCAGGTACGCTTTTAAGCAGCCTAATAATTCAAGACCTAGCCAGCAAAGCTAAGTCGAAATTAGCAGGATGATTAACTTTTATTCGATATAGAAATATAATTGTTGGGTATACTTGTTTTGTTTTTATTTATCTTGATCATAAAACACCTCCTTTATCCAGTGAAAATAGAATACTTATGAATATACGCGTTTGGTGTCTCATTTGTCCCATTTTCAGTACCATACCTCTGTTATTGGTTCCGTGACCTGTATGGTGAGCCGATAATATACATGCGACAAGGAGCCTAGATATCAAGAATACTTTTTTGTTTCTTGTTTTGTGAGTTATGCTTAAGCCAATGAAATACAAAATAGTAATACTTTCCAGCATTTCTGCGATATCGAGCCTAGCTACATTATTTATTTATAATCGTCCCTACTATGTCTGCGCGCCATGTAGGTCTGACATGTGCCCCCTAGCATGCTTTGAGACCGGTATTAAACACAATTATGCAATAGCTGCCATTCTAGCCACAATCAGTGTGTTGTGTATTGTTATGTTACTTTTTCTTGCAATGTCACGACACAAAAAATAAATAGTGCGTGACCTGTAGGAGTAACCAAACATGAGCAATATGGGAACATAGTGTTTTTGCTTTGTTTGCATGTATAATTAAGGTCACTACGAAAAACATAAAAACAATCAGTATCATACTGTTGGTCTTAGTTTTTATATCCCCAATTCTAGGAACATTAATTTCAACCATAGGCCAAAGCGCAGAGACTAATCAATATGCTGCTCTACAGTGGGGATTGATGGGCGTCTATAATTTGCCATTTTTCATACCAAGCTTAATAGCATTTCTGTTGGGAAATAGTTTTCTAAAAAAACAAAATAACAGAGCATTAGCCGTCTGTTTTGCAATAAGCAGCATGTCCAGTATTATCGGGACTATTCTTATGCTAGCTTGGGGTCTGGGTGTCTCGTAGTAACGGTTTAACTTTTTGCAATTTCTCATCATCAAAGTCCATACTAGCAGTTCGCAACGTGTCCGCTAGTGCGAGCCAGATGCAGATCAACACATAAAGACCGAGTTTCGTGACGGTTACTCCCACATTAACAGAGGTAATTACTCAGAGGTTACCTCATTTCTTGCTATAATATTAGTATGCAAAACATCGACGAAATCAGCAAACAACGAGCCTTGAAGTTGTTTGACAGTGATGACCTATCCGCCTTTGAAGTCGGTACTATCAAGGGCTTACAACAGATTCATACATATTTGTTTAGTGGCTTATATACTTTTGCGGGCAAGATTCGTGCACACATCATAAGCAAGGATGGCTTCCGATTTACCAATACACTTTATCTTAAGGACGCATTACAGCATATTGAAAAGATGCCCGAGGGTACCTTTGAAGAAATAATAGAAAAGTATGCCGAAATGAACATTGCTCACCCATTTATGGAGGGCAATGGTCGCAGTACCCGAATATGGCTCGATCTTATACTGAAAAAGCGGCTGAACAAATGTATAGATTGGGCTTCTGTTAATAAAAACGACTATTTTGAAGCCATCGTACGTAGTCATGTTAAGTCCACTGAACTTCGTGAGCTACTACGAGCAGCACTGACCGACAAGATAGATGACCGTGAGGTATTCATGAAGGGGATTGAGCAGTCCTACTACTACGAAGAACCCGACGATTACAAAGGTTAGTTCAGCCAACACAAAAATTGTTGGACTCGAAAAAAGGCAACAAGCAAATCGAGTTTACCTTTGTAGTTGTTGGCTTACCCCGGAGTGTTGGTTTAAAACTGACCATAAGCCATATCACAAGCAAGCATCCCTAATACTGACCGAGTTCCGAGACCTGAGATTACCTCACTCCTTGATCAAGCAAAGAATGAAGATTGCCGATTACAAGGCGCAAAATGTTGGAACCGTCCGAAGGGGTGGCATGTGCTATTATCTCTGGTTGTTTA
>CAZJME010000016.1:0-10154 GCA_964547235.1 uncultured Candidatus Saccharibacteria bacterium | reverse complement strand
TTGCCCATTATTACTCCGAACTAAACGAGACGGCCAGACTTCTTTTAAATGGTTCTTTATCCTTGTTCCAGGCTCCATGTTTCTCCTTTGCTATCTTGTTTATATAGTTTTGTCGCCCCAATCCGAAAATGTAATAACGATAATTACAACTGCCATCATCACAAACAGAAGCTGACGCCGAACCATCGGTGTCATACGTTCAGTTTTTTCGAGGTAGTACATGCCTCCTAGCCCAAAACCGATAACCGACAGAAACAAGGCGGGCTGTGCTATCGGCCCATAGAATAATAGCCAATGGCTTAGCAACCAGGTTAATGCAGCCGCGAAGTAACCCCAAACACAGGCAAGAAAACGGGTCAGACCTTCTTCAAAGTTCGCAAAAAAGTGTCGTGATGATAGATATGCAATCGCCCATGCCGCGATTACCAACACCACGATAGGACTGGCGCCCCAGGCCAAGAACAAGGCCACCAAACCAACCGACTGTCCTATAATCGCTTGGGATGCAACGCCCCAAGTGGTTGACTGAGGCTTGATGAGAAGCAACCACACCCCATAGGCCGCAGCCCAGATTAGCTGTAGGAGCTGCGAGCTGCTGTGAGTCATAAAGACCAGTATCGCCAGACCAACTATTAGATCGACGCCATTGGCTTGTATATTGGCCAGCCAGTGCCGCGGCTTCACCGCAAACATGCGCCACTTGCTCAAGACAATAAGCAGCACAGCCAACTGATAGAAACGCGTCCGAACAAAAATAAAGAGCAGCGCTGGCAACAAACTGGTCAGTAAAATATGGACGACGTGTGAAAAGCCGCTGGCTGGTTTGATTTTAGCGGTAAGCTGTCTCATTTCTTGCCTTATTATAACAAACCAACTGAAGATCAGCTGATTATTTGATGTTGGTTAAACATGTGCACGATACATGAAATTCAGGTATAGTGAAAGTCCATGGACAACACCGAAAGTACCCAAACCAACGATCCAATAACAGATCCAAGCATGCCTGCCGCCCCTGTTGTTAACGAGCCCGACAGGATGAATAGCGATGCCAACGATGAAACCGGCAGCGAACCCGAAACCGGAGGCGGCATTCGTAGTATCCTTTCGACCGTTGCCATTCTCGTCATAGCGCCGCTCATTGCCCTTAGTCTGACTGCTTTTGTTTTCCAGAGCTATGAAGTTGACGGGCCAAGCATGGAAACCACCCTACAGAACCACGATCGTCTTATCGTTTATAAGTTACCTAAAACCGTTGCCCGCATCACAGGCCATGCATTTGTCCCGAATCGTGGCGATATCATTATTTTTAATCGTCAAGAAACAGCGACTTTCGGCCCTGCGCAAAGTCGTCAGCTCATCAAGAGAGTCATTGCCTTACCCGGGGAGCGAGTAGTAGTGAAAGACGAAAAGATAACTGTTTATAACAGTGGTCATCCTGGGGGCTTTCACCCCGACGACGCACCATATGGCAAAGTGATAACTACAACACCGGGAGATGTTGATCTAGTTGTACCGAAGGATTCTATTTATGTGTGCGGGGATAACCGTACCAATTCTCTCGATTCTCGCTATTTTGGGCCGGTGGCAACCAAAGACATCGTCGGCAAACTGGCATTACGCGTTTTTCCCTTCGGAAAAAGCAAAGTCTTTTAAGATTTCAATAGTCGGCCGACAATTCTTTTCAGCTCAGATTCATTCTTAAACGAAATCTCGATTCGGCCACCCTTAGCAGTGCGGCGCACGCTGACTGTAGTTTTGAGGGTTTTTCCCAGACGGTCGGTTTGTGGCGTGGTGGTCGCTACGCGTTTTTGAGCCGAAGTAGACGATTTAATACCCTGTTTCTGCGCGGTAACATAGCGTTCAGCTTGGCGTACTGACCAGCGGTTTTGTGTGATTAACTTGAGTAAAGAAAGCTGGGCTGCTTTATCTTTGAGTGCAAGTATAGCACGCGCATGACCTTCGCTAATCTGTTTACTGTGCAAGGCTTGCTTAGCTTCATCTGGGAGTTGCAATAGGCGCACCGTATTTTGCACAGTTGTCGCCGCCTTGCCCAGCCGCTTAGCTATGGCGTCGTAGCCTTGGCTGAATTGTTCATGCAGATACTCAATTGAAGCCGCCTGCTCCAGTGGCGATAGATCTATGCGCTGTACGTTCTCTACCAGTGCCAGTTCTAAACGCTCCAATTGTTTTGCACTGCGCACCAACACCGCTACAGAGTCCAGACCAGCCAGCCGCGCTGCTCGCCAGCGACGTTCTCCAGCAATGATATAGTAACCATCGCCCTCTGGGGTAACAACAATCGGTTGCAGTAAACCATGCTCCTTGATCGACAACGCAAGCTCATCAAGCCCCGCTTTGTCAAAATGCTTGCGTGGCTGCTCTGGGTTAGGCTGCATTTTGTCGAGCGTTACGGTTAGCAGACGATTGTCCTCACTTGCAAGCAAGCTCGTATCAAAATTCTCGGGCAGTAAAGCTGCAAAACCCTTACCCAGTCCTTTGTTATTTGGCACGTTCTTCTACCTCCTTCGCCAGCTGCTTATAGCTTCGAGCGCCTTTAGACCAGCGGTCATGCTCATGAATGGTTTTCCCATAACTCGGCGCCTCGGCAAGACGGACGTTACGAGGGATTATAGTCGCAAACAGCTTATCTTTAAAGTGCGCTTTCAGTTCGGCCACCACTTGGTCCGACAAAGATGTACGGCTATCGTACATAGTTACCACCACACCGAGTAGATTCAGGTGCGGGTTTAGGCCATGCCGAACCCGCTGCACCACGTCTAATAACTGACCCAATCCCTCAAGCGCATAGTACTCTGCTTGCACCGGAATAAGGACAAAGTCTGCTGCCGACAAAGCGTTAATGGTAAGCAACCCTAACGATGGCGGACAATCAATTAATATGTAGTCATAGACGAGTGGTTGTAAGACTTCCGCCAGGCGGTGTTCTCGGCGGGCTTCGCCGGCTAGATCGATTTCAGCCGCGGCCAGCTGCTGATTGGTTGGCGCTACACGTAAACCGACAACACTCGTATCTTTAGTAATTTTATCCAGTTCAACCTGCGCAAATAGCACGTCGTACATTGTCGCTTCCAAATGTTGTTTATCGAGCCCTAAACCGCTCGTGGCGTTACCCTGAGGATCCAGGTCTACAACCAATACACTATAGCCACGTCTAGCCAAATAGGCGCCCAGGTTAATAGCAGTAGTTGTCTTACCCACACCACCCTTCTGATTTAATATGGCCAGTATTTTTCCCATGTTTCTTTTCTCGCTCTGTATAAGCATAAGACAGAAGCGTGAGAAACGCAAAGCAAAGAATAAGTTCGTGCCTATAATACTCGAAGGCTAGTACTAAACGGCTATATCGAACAAAGGAAAAGCCCGGTTTGATCAGGTTTAAAATACTGGGAAAGCGGTGCTACGCGATTTTATCTACTTTGATGACAGTATGTCGTTGACGGTGACCGCGAATCTTATGCACACGTTTTTTGGCCTTATAGCGAATAGCGAGTACTTTATCGGCCTTTACCTCTTGCTCCACAATACTGGCGGCAACTTTAGCACCACTCACTACAGGAGTACCTACACTTATCTTGTCGCCATCTATAACCAATAGCGGTTCGAAGCTAACGTTCTTCTCCGCTGCCAGCTTTTCGACTTCCAGGGTCTGCCCTTCGGTGACGACATATTGTTTGCCGCCGGTGGCAATAACTGCTTTTTTCATACTTTCCTTTTTTCTAATAGATTTATCTAAGAAAATTGATACCAATAAATATTAACAGATGTAACACCAACTGTAAAGAGTCGGTTAAACCTTGTGTAAGCTAATTGTTAGCTCTGTTTGCTCAAGTTTAGCAACGGTCACATGTTGTAGCTTGCCTTGAGACGTTTTCAGGCTTTCTGCCAGTGTTTCGTGCTTTATGACGTCACTATACTCACTAATAGCTTTTTCCAGAGCAGAGTCGTTCGTATGAAGCACGAGATCGATATGATCGTCTACCTGCAGTCCCGCTTGCTTGCGAGCGTTTTGTACCAAGCGAATTACCTCTCGAGATAGGCCTTCTCTCTGTAACGATGGCGTAAGTTTTGTAGAAAGTTCAATCTGGTACATCTGAGCAAAATTATCCTCGCTCAGATTACCTGGGCGTGTTTTGTCAGTTTGAGTCTGCCGCGTATTGATCACCAACTCTTTAACATTCAGTTCTTCTTTCACGATTTCCAGCAATTCAGGTGTAAACCCTTGATACTGCCCTTTGAGCGTTGCTTTAGCAAGTGGTTGGCGTACTTTTATCCCCTGCTCTGCGCGTAAACTCAGGCCATTAGTTATCAGATGCCGTACGACACTCATGCGGTCAACTAGCAAATCATCTACGCGACCTGCCCGTGGCCAGTCTACTAGATGAACTGATTCACCACCCGTAAGTTTTTGATACAGCTCCTCAGCCATGAACGGCGTAAATGGCGCCATCACCATACTTAACCGGACCAAAACATAGTGCAAGGTACGGTAAGCATCGTTTTTGTCCTGGTCATCTTCACTCTTCCAGAAACGGCGACGACTCCGACGCACATACCAGTTAGAGGCATCGTCGATAAAAGGCAAAATTGGCCGTACCGCATCTGCTAATTCATATTTTTGCATCTTATTACCGACTTCGTTTATTAGTTGATGCAATCTACTGAGAATCCAGACATCTAATGGGTTCGTGGTTTGTTGCGATGGATCAGATAAGTCACCACTAAATTCCCAATTATCTACCTCGGCATACATTGTAAAGAAATCGTACATATTCCAAACCATACCTAACTTGCGAGCAACATCTGTAAGGTCTTTGTCCTGAAGCACAAAATTATCACCACTAGTTAATGGACTGCTCATTAAGGTAAAGCGGTACGCATCTGCCGAAACTTTATCCATTAGATCGTTAGGGTCTGTGTAGTTCTTATGCTTTTTGCTAAGCTTTCTGCCGTCTGATGCCATTACAAATCCCGTGCAAATCAAATTTTTATATGGCGATTTACCGAATAATGCTACGTTTACTGCCGTTAAGCTATAGAACCAACCACGAGTCTGGTCGATCGCCTCGGTGATGAAATCTGCCGGAAAACCATTTTCAAACTTTAGTTTATTTTCAAACGGATAATGAAATTGGGCAAATGGCATAGACCCGCTTTCAAACCAACAGTCGAGTACCTTACCGATGTGGCGCATCTGTACGCCGTCGGAATCAAAAGTCTCGTCCATTACCATTGGCAGATGATAATCATCTAGTTTTTTACCAGTTAATTCTTCGAACTCTTTGTAACTACCAATTGCCTTGACTACCTCTGTTCCATCATTTCGCACACCCTTCCAAACTGGAATTGGTGTTGCCCAATAACGGTCACGCGACAAGTTCCAATCTGGGGCAGATTCAATAATGTTTTTAAACCTACCCTCTTGTAATACTTTCGGCACCCACCTAGTTTTATCGGTAGCTTCTAACATCTCGTGTTTTTGAGCCTGAATATCCATAAACCAGCTAGGGTGGGCCCGGTACATTAACTTTGTCCCGCATCTATGACAATGTGGGTAGTCGTGCTGAATATATTCAACTTTAAGCGCTTTACCTTCGCGCACTAAAGTTTTAGCAATTTCTTTATTGATATCCCAAATGTATTCACCAAGCCAACGCCCTTCGGTATAATGACCGTTTTCGTCTACTAAAGATACGATTGGCACACCTTCCTTTTTGCAAATTTCATAGTCCTCTTCGCCGTAAGCCGGTGCTTGGTGCACAATTCCAGTGCCATCTTCGGTTGTTACAAAATCGGCACTTAAAACGTGGTGAGCATCTGGCCCGCGATTTTCAAACAATGGGCTATATTTTTTGCCCACCAGGTCTTTACCATATACAGTTTTTAATACTTTATATTTGAGCGGTTTATGTTTTTCATCAGTCATAACTCGCTCTATTGCCTCTGTTGCTAAGTATATTTTTTTACCATCATACTCAACTAACGAATATTCAATTGCCGTGTTAACCGCCAAGGCAACATTTGCCGGCAAAGTCCATGGCGTAGTGGTCCAGGCTAGCATAAACTCATCGGTATCTTCTATCTGAAAGTACACATAAACACTGGGGTCTGTATCCAGTTGGTAACTGTTTTCCATAGCTACTTCAGATTTAGAGATCGGTGTAGCATCTTTGGTGCAATAAACTAAAATTTTTTCGCCTTCATAAATTTTGCCGTTTTCGTATAACTCTTTAAACGCCCACCAAACAGATTCCATGTATTCGTTATCCATGGTTTTATAGGCACCTTTAAATTCTACCCACCTGCCTATTCGATCAATTGCGTCTTCCCATTCGGTACCTGTTTTAACCATCGCCACTCGGCAAGACTGCACATAATCAGCAATGCTAATTTTGGTGCCAATTTCTTTTTTGTTTTTAATACCGAGCTGGTTTTCGACAAATACTTCGGCCGGCAAACCATGACAATCCCAACCCCAAACTCGCTCTACTCGGTGACCTTGCATGGTTTGATAACGCGCAACTGTATCTTTTATGGTAGAAACCAGCAAATGCCCGTGGTGTGGTGTGCCAGTTAAAAATGGCGGACCATCATAAAACACCCACCGCTTATTCTCTGGCCTTTGTTCAACCGATTTTTCAAAAGTTTTATTTTGCTTCCATTTCTTTACAAGGTCTTTTTCGTATTCAATTGCCTTGCGCCGGGTGCCAGCTTTAAATTTCATTTGTTACTTTCCTTGGTTACTAAAAATGTCTCTTTTGAACGCCAGAACCCCGAGACTTGCAGGGTGGTACCATCTGGCTTCCAAAAGAGACATCTCTTCGTGGCACTTAGTTATGGGTCGATGACGGGCCCTCCCGACTGAGTCTACTCTGAGTCTAGTTATAGCTCATTTCTTTCAGTTGCTTCGCGGTTGATAGCCGCTTATTCGCATAGTGCGAAGTGCATTTACAGAGGAACTATAGCTCAGAATGCCGCGTTTTGCAATCGATCCGGTGCGAAGTAAACAATTTCATCCATAAGCGGCAAAATGGGCCCTGTCCAGGCTTTGAGGAGAGACCCGTCATCAGCTAAGGCTAAGATGGCTGGAAATTGCATAATGTCATAGAGGCTCGCTAACGCCGACCCTTCTCGCGTATCAATATTAATGAGCTTCATATCTCGATCATAACGACGGCTTAGGTCACGAGAAAATTCCTCAATTTGCCGAGCATATTCCGAGTTCAGGCGGTATAATGCAATCACTTTCATTAATTGTAGTGTACCATTTGCTAAAGCTTATTTCACAACCAAACAAAAAAGACCCCTTGCGAGGTCTTTTTTGAGACCACTGCTTTTTACGAGCAGCCCGTGGTGCTGCCGCACGATGTGCAGACGTAGCAACTACCAGAGCGCTGTGTCTGATTTCCGCAGTTATAGCAGAGCGGTGCTGTATCATCCAAGACCTTTTGCTTGGTTGAAGGACTGAGCGTTGTCACTGTTGGCTGCGGCACTGACTTTTTCGCCTCCTCAGCTTTCGCAACTGAGGTTTGCGCTCCTTCCACAACCGCTGTTTCCTCCAGTAGACTAGTCTGCAACTCGGGCATATCATCCAATGACGCTAAACCAAGTTCTAGCCGGTCATCGAAGGATAGATAGGTAATAGCTAGACGGCGTGCAATGTAATCTATCACCGAACTTGCCGTACGAATCTCTGGGTCATCAGTGATACCCGCCGGCGCAAACGACATGTTAGTGAGCGATTTTACGTAATCCTTCAGCGGCACGCCAAACTGTAAACCATGGCTCACACTGATAGCGAAGGCGTCAAGAATGCCGCGTAGGGTCGAACCTTGCTTGCTAACATTGACGAAAATCTCCCCGGCCGAGTCGTCCTCGAACTCACCTATAGTCATATACCCCTTGCTGTCTGAGACTCGAAACGAAAATGTCTTAGCGGTTCGCACTTTAGGAAGCTCACGACGAACGGCACCCTTCACAATAATCTTGTCGTTGATATCTTCTTTTTCGGTTACCTCATTTGAAGCGTTGGCACCCTTCTTAGCCATACTAAGTGGCTGAGCAACCTTACAGTTATCGCGGTATATCGCAACTGCTTTGAGGCCCATCTTCCAGGCATCAATGTGCAGCTGCTCAACATCTTCAACGCTCACATCTTCTGGCATATTAACCGTCTTACTTATAGCACCCGACAAAAAAGGTTGTACTGCTGACATCATTTTAACGTGACCAAGGTAATGAATAGCATTGTCGCCCATAGAACACGCAAAGACATCGCGATGTTCTGGTTTCAAATGCGGTGCGCCAGTGATAGTTTTCTCCTCATCAATGTAGGCGACGATGTCGTCAACTTGCGCCTGATCATAACCGAGCACTTTAAGCGCCCGTGGCACGGTCTGGTTTACGATGGTCATCGTACCGCCGCCAACAAGTTTCTTGAACTTCACCAAGCCAAGATCTGGCTCAATACCGGTGGTATCACAGTCCATCATCAGGCCAATAGTACCCGTAGGTGCCAAGACACTTGCTTGTGCATTGCGCACACCGTAGAGCTGCCCCAGTTCGACCGCCTCGTCCCATGAGGCTGCCGCTGCGCTGAGAAGTTCTTCTGATACCAGGCTGGCGTCGATATCACTTACTGCCTGTCGGTGCTGCTTGAGCACCCGAATCATGCCCTCCTGGTCCTTATGGAAGCCAGCAAACGGGCCCACCCGTTTAGCAATCTTGGCGCTGGCAGCATAGGCGTGTCCCGTCATGAGCGCCGTAATCGAAGCGGCAATAGCGCGTCCCTCGTCTGAATCATATGGCAATCCCATAGCCATCAGTAGCGCGCCCAGATTGGCGTAGCCAAGGCCCAACTCACGATAGGCTTTAGCATTTTTAGTTATATTTTCAGTTGGATACGATGAGTAGCCAACCAAGATTTCTTGCGCCGTGAAAACTAATTCAACCGTATGTTTAAAGGCTTCAATGTCAAAACTATTGTCTGGTTTCAAGTACTTCAACAGATTTATTGAGGCGAGATTACAGGCCGAGTTATCGAGGTGCATATACTCACTACACGGATTGCTGCCGTTGATGCGACCGGCATTCGGCGTAGTATGCCACCGGTTAATCGTCGTATCAAATTGCATGCCCGGGTCGGCACATTCCCAAGCAGCCTTGGCAATCTGACGAAACAGCTCTCGCGCCTTAACGGTTTTGACTGGCTTGCCGGTTGTCACCGCACGCAATTGCCAGTCGTCATCATTGACTACCGCCTGCATGAACTCGTCGGTTACACGGACCGAGTTATTAGCATTCTGATACTGGACACTGAACGAATCCTTACCGTCAAGGTCCATATCCCAGCCGGCAGCTTGCAAATCGCGTGCTTTACGCTCTTCAATGGCTTTAGACCAAATGAATTCTTCAACATCGGGATGTTCGACATTCAATATGACCATTTTGGCAGCACGACGTGTTTTCCCGCCGCTCTTTATCGCGCCTGCCGACGCATCGGCTCCACGCATAAAGCTTAGTGGTCCAGATGCCGTACCAGCACTCTTGCCTAGTTTTTCGACCGAAGAACGTAGACTACTCAAGTTAATGCCGGAGCCAGAACCACCCTTAAAAATCATGCCTTCTTCTTTATACCAGTTTAGAATTGCCGGCATCGTATCTTCCACCGCCAAAATAAAGCAAGCACTCGCTTGTTGAGCACGGCCAGGCGCACCGATGTTAAACCATACTGGTGAATTAAAGGCGGCACGCTGTGTTGCGAGAACATATTTTAGTTCTTGCTTAAAATCTTCGGCTTCATCTTCGGCTTCAAAATAGCCCTCTTGCAACCCTTGACGAGTTACTGTGTCGACAACACGGTCAATGAGGTCCCGAAGTGAGGTTTCACGACTTTTTGTCCCAGGTGTTCCGGTGAAATATTTTTGCGCCACAATATTGATAGCGTTAAGCGACCAGTTCTCTGGAAAGCTTACGTTTTTCTGCTCAAACACCGGTTTGCCAGTCCGTGGATTCATAATAATTGAATCGCGTTCGACCCATTTTAACTGGTCGTAGGCCTTTGTTTTAAGCTGAGTGAACAGCCTCCTGCGCTCCAGGATTGTCGTTTGTCCCATAGTTACCCTCACTTCGGTTAT
>CAZJME010000015.1:0-10932 GCA_964547235.1 uncultured Candidatus Saccharibacteria bacterium | reverse complement strand
TAGGCGGCGGGGCTGAGCTCACACAATTTGCTGGAAAAAGGTTCGAGCTTCGTTGTAAAAATGAGCCATTTTCGGACTTTTTAGGAATTGACCGCCCGAAAGGATAACAATTCTGAACTAATCTCGTAAAATCTTGGCTGGGGAGGAGGGACTCGAACCCCCGAATGCCAGGACCAAAACCTGGTGCCTTACCGCTTGGCCACTCCCCATTATCATAGAAGATAAAACAGACTGAGTTTAGCGTAAAATGCATAAAATTTCAATCTGATACAAGCATTAGCTATACTTAAGAGTAATGCGTGTACTTAAACAACGGCTTGCGCCGCGATCGGCAGCACCGAAACATCCACGGAAATACCTTCGCTATTTGGCATTTGGTGGCGCAGTTTTATTGATCATATATAGTGCCCTGTTCATCTTTCGTTTCACACGCCCCCTTCCCTTGCTCACGCCTGAGGCAAAGAGTTTATCTGTTGCACCAAAGCAGAAAGATCTTCATCTTCCCTTATACGGTCAAGCAGCTGTCGGAGCCGTTGGCTATGGGCAGTTGGCAAAAGCTGGCGATGATATTCCGAGGCCAACCGCTAGTGTAGCGAAGGTGCTAACTGCACTGACAGTCCTTGATAAAAAACCGATTGCCAAAGGTCAGAGCGGTCCCGTGCTGACATTGGATGCGATAGATGTAGCGTTTTATGAAGATTATCTTTCGAAAAATGGGTCAATTGTAGCGGTCCAGAACGGAGAAGGAATATCCGAGTATCAGGCCTTGCAGGCTCTGTTACTGCCGTCTGCAAACAATATGGCTGCGAGTTTGGCGCGCTGGTCGTACGGGTCTTTGGATGATTTCTTGGTTGCAGCCAATAATTATGCGCGCAGCCACGGGCTGCAAAACACGACCATGGCTGACGCTAGCGGCTTTTCGCCCCAGACCGTAAGTACTGCAAGTGATCTTATTAAACTTGGGGAACTTGCGCTACAGCAGCCAATCATTGCCGAAATTATTGGGCAGAGTTCGGCAGTATTGCCTGTAGCGGGAGAAGTACATAATGTAAATGCGCTACTCGGAACCGATGGGATTGATGGTATTAAAACAGGAAACACCGATGAGGCAGGCGGCTGCTTTTTGACAACTATGAATTACAAACATGCTTCGGGCAGCCAGGTACGGTTGGTGGTAGCAGTTATGGGCGCAAAGACGCTTGCGCAAGCAATGCACGACGCACGGCAATTACTCGATAACACGACGCGAGGCTTTGGCCTGGCGACTCTAAAAAAGGGTACCGTTGCGGGATACTACAATGTACCCTGGGGAGAACGCTTGAGCGCAGTTATCAAGGAAGATATAACGGTGTTCCGATGGCAAGGAACGGTAGCACGTGCCGATGTCAGCTTGCATAAAATATCTGGCTTTAATCAAGACGGCGCTGGTGATATTACACTTGTTGCAGGCCCTGCTAAAGCCAGCGCAAAGCTGGAGCTCCTAACTACAACGACAAGTGCCCCATGGCGTTGGCGCACATGGCGCGCAATCGCGCTATAATTATGGTGTGAAGTCCGACTTTCATAGATCTTGGCAAAGGATGCCTCCGCCAAACAAGCGACAGAAGCTCATCCAAAACAGGAAGGTGCTAATTACTGTGGCTGCTGTTGTTTTAATTGGCGTTGTAGCGCTTTTCTTGTCTTTCACCTTTCATACGACTGAGCTGCCCGAACACTCATCAAAATCATCTGTAAGCTCAACCTCTCAGTCGCAGACACTGCGTATAATCGCTACAGGAGATACAATTGCGCACGATGCGCTAAATGCAGCAGCCAAAAAAGCTGATGGCTCGTATGATTATTACCAGTTCATGAAACCCCTTAAACAATATTTTGACAAAGCCGACATACGGTTTTGTAACCAAGCCGTCCCGGGTGGTGGTACTGAATTTGGTATAAGAGGTTACCCCGTCTTTAATTCGCCGTTAGAGGTGGCAAGAGATCTCGACAAGATGGGCTGCAATGTCATAAACACGGGCACTAATCATACCTTTGATAATGGTCAGCCAGTGATCGATGCTGAGTTAAATTATTGGGATAAACTACCGAATGTTCTAGCTGTAGCTGGTGCTAATAGGTCGCCTGAAGAGCAACATAAACTTCGTTTGTTTAGTGTTAAGGGTGTTAAGTTTGCGTTCTTATCTTATTCAACCTACAGCAACAGCAAGCCTCTTAATAGCTATGGCCTGAATGTATACAATGCCGAAACTGCAAAACGTGAAATAACGGAGGCTCGCCAGAAGGCTGATATTGTCTTGGTTAGCATGCGCTGGGGTACTGAATACTCCCCAAATGTTAACGCCGAACAAGAACGAGTGGCTCAGCAGTTGGCCGACGCTGGCGCGGATATTGTATGGGGTCACGGCCCTCACGTACTTGAACCCGTACGACAGCTTACTGGTAGCAATAACCATAAAACCTACGTGTGGTACTCTATCGGTAATTTTCTGAACGCTCAGGAGAATATTGAGTCACTGGTGAGTGGTTTAGCAATTACAGATATCAATCTAAAAACTAAGCAAGTAGAGGCACCTAAGTATCTCCCTGTATATATGCATTATGAATGGACGGCTGAAGAAAAGGCTCATGAAGATTTGCTGAAACGGCACAACTTTACCATAGTTCCGCTGGACCAAGCAGCAACGCTTCTTGCCCGCTCGCAAAATAACACAACCGTTGCAGCACAAACGGCTCGCGTGCAAGCCGCCCTTGGAGGGCAGCAGGCAGTCACACTCGTAACATCCAAAACCTATTAACCTAGCCTTTTAAGTCGAAGAACTCTTCAATAGTTTGTCCGTTTTTATAAAGCTCATTTGCCAAGTCACTACCGACGTAGCGCAAGTGCCACGGTTCATATTCATAGCCAGTGACAGATTCTTTACCCTGCTGATAACGGATTACGAAACCGTACTCATTGGCATGTTGTGCGAGCCACTTACCTGTGTCGGTTGCTCCAAAAGATTGAACGAGTTCACAATTGCTGCCAGCAGCGCAGACATCCATAGCATAGCCCGTTTGATGCTCGCTCGTGCCGGGCTTGGCACTTGAGCGGTCGGCAGCCTCTTGTCCATCGGTCGCAACATAGCCGTTATAGAGCTGCCGTTGGTAGGCTTCAGAGCGGTAGCCACTAGCCAGCATTAACTTAATGCCTTGTTGCTGCGCTGCAGCGAACATAGCTTCCGTCGCGTTAGCAGTAACCTTGTTGAGCTGCATCTGCTCAGCGCTACCTGCCAGCCGAAGGCTGACCTTTGGTACCACAAGTTCACTTGGTACATAGCCCTCAGGGAGTGGACGCTTTTTGTTGACAACCCACCACAAGCTGCCGGGCGTATCAGTTGAAAATTGTTGTTTATTGAAGCTAGCTGTTGACTGCTTAGTTGTGTTTTTTTTCACACTCGGTGGAACGGGTGATTGTTTAACGCGCCAACCAACCCAACCAATAGCCGCAATAACAAGGACGATTACAGTTAGTCGTTTCATATGCTCTAGTATACAAAACTTGGCTTCCAAAAGCTCATGCTTGCAGGTAGTGGGTGCTTACATTATTGTGATATTGATGCCAAGCAAGAAAAATCCGGCCGATTTCATCATCCCGTTATATGTGAATGGATTACAGGGACGTATGCAGCGCTTACCTGCTCCAAAAAATCGCAAACGGGAAATACTTTTTGTATATGGTCATCACTCGAGTATAGAGCGCTGGTTTGGGTTGACCGAAGTGCTTAATCGTTATGGAGCCGTTACGGTGCCAGATTTGCCCGGTTTTGGGGGTATGGAGAGCTACTATAAAATCGGTGTTAAGCCGACCATAGATGCTCTAGCAGACTATCTTGCTACCTTTGTTAAGCTACGATATAAAAATAAGCGGTTTACTATTGTAGGGTTATCGCTTGGCTTTGCGATCGCCACAAGAATGCTGCAAAAGTATCCTGAACTTGCAAAACGAGTTGACCTGGTAATAAGCGTCGTCGGGTTTGTGAATCACGAAGAGTTTCGCTTTAAACGGCGAAACTACCTATTGATGCGCTACGCTGCTAGTTTCTTTTCGAATCGGGTTCCGGCTTGGATTTGTAAGCACCTTTTTCTCCGGCCAGTATTTATAAGACTTGCTTATAAGCTTCAGGCTGGCAGTAATGCAAAGCTAAAAGATGCCACACAGAGCTCAGACGCGACCGAGTTGAAAGCACGGATTAACTTTGAAGTACAGCTTTGGAAAAGCAACGATGTGCGAACGTATATGGAAACCGCGGTCTCTATGTTTAAACTCGATCTTTGTAGGCAGACAGTCAGCTTGCCGGTACATCATATTTCCGTTGCAAGCGACCGCTACTTTAATAACCACATAGTCGAACAACATCTTGGCGTCATTTTTACAAAAGCACACATTATTCCAGCACGTTTGCCAGCGCATGCGCCAACAGTTCTGGCCGATGCAAAAGCGGCAGCTGCTATTATTCCTACCAAAGTGCGGCGCCTCCTGGCTGCAAAGTAGCTTCTGATATACTACTACCTATGAGAATTGGCATGGTATGCCCGTACAATTATTTTCGCCCGGGGGGTGTACAGACGTGTGTTCGGGAGCTTAGTGTTGACTTGCGTAAGCGCGGACACTACGTCAAGGTAATAGCGCCAAACCCGCGGCGGCAGGTACGATACGAGAAAGACAATAATCTCATATTGCTGGGGGGATCAACGGAGTTTAATACGCCGTTTCATACCAAAGCTGACATTGGTATGACCCGAGACCGTGAGCTTATCGATGACCTTTTTGAAAAAGAGCAATTTGATATCCTGCACATTCATGAGCCTGGCTTGCCGCTTTTTGGGGTGCAGCTACTCGCTCGTTCAAGCGCAAAAAACGTCGGCACTATGCACGCTTCGTTACCCGATAGTATGATCAGCAAATCTTTCGAAAAGCTAATGACGCCAGTAGCTCGTTTTATCGAACCGCGACTTGATGCCATAACGGCTGTATCCGAAGTAGCAAAAAATATATCGTTAGGCTATGTGCCTCACTTGTCGATTGAGGTTATACCTAATGGCATTCGGCTTGAAAATTTTACACCTGCAAAAAAAAGAGCCCTTGGCAAACGGAAAAAAATTCTGTTTGTGGGGAGGCTTGAAAAACGTAAAGGTGTAATGCACCTACTACGAGCTTTTGCCGAGTTAGCAAAGGAACATGCTGATGTTGAGTTGATAGTTGTTGGCGACGGAAGGCTGCGAAGCAGGCTCGAGAACTATGTTGAAAGAAATGAAATTCCTCGAATAAAGTTTTTAGGATTTGTAAGCGAGAAAAAGAAAATTGGCCTGATGCAAGAAGCGGATATTTTTTGCAGTCCTGCGTTATACGGCGAAAGCTTTGGCATCGTATTACTTGAGGCTATGGCCTGTGGGGCGGTGGTTGTGTGCGGTAATAACCCAGGGTATAAGTCTGTCATGACCGGGCGCGGAAAACTAAGTCTCGTCGACCCTCTTTCTGCGACAGAGTTTACTCATCGCCTGGAGTTACTGTTGTATGATGATGAGCTCCGAGAGTATTGGTTGCAGTGGGCGCATACCTATGTTCAACAATTTGACTACAGCAAGATTGCCGATAAATACGAAGTCTTGTATAAGAAAGTGCTACGTCAAAAGCGGTGAAAGTTGGCATAGTTCTCGATGATCGCCTTGACGTCTCAGACGGTGTGCAGCAATACGTTAAAACCGTTGGTCGCTGGTTAGAGCGACAAGGACACATCGTTCGGTATATTGTTGCAGCTGATAGCGGTGCCAACGAAACTGTTCTCGCATTAAGCAAGACCTACACTATCCGCTTTAATAAAAATAGAGTTCGTCTAGTGAAGCCAGTCAAAGCAGCACGTCTTAGACCAATTCTTGAGCAGGAACAATTTGACGTACTGCATGTGCAAATGCCGTATGCACCTTGGTTCGCAGGGCGTGTCATAACCTGTGCGCCTATGGCCACGGCGGTTGTAGGCACCTTTCATGTCGTATTGGATTCATCGTTGCTGGAAAGTGCTTCGCCACTCATTCGTCCTGCGTACCGCCCATCACTTGATCGTGTGCAGGAGATTTGTGCTGTATCACCTGCCGCGGCACATTATTTAAAGCAGAGTTTGGGTCGCACTAGTTGTGTTATACCTAATGCGGTTGATACGAAGCAGTTTAGGATTGCCAAAGAACAACGAAAGAAACGAAATAAAAACATTGTCTTTCTAGGACGTTTAGTTGAGCGCAAAGGTGCCGAACACCTGATTCGCGCCTTTGCTTTGATGTCAAATGATTCGTGCGAGCTTACCATTGTCGGCGACGGTCCGTTGCGTCAAAAACTCGCCGATTTAGTCGAAAAAATGAATTTGCGGGCAAGAGTAAGTTTTGCTGGCTTTGTCGATGAAGCGCAAAAAGCCGAACTGCTTGCCCAGGCCGATATTGCAGTCTTCCCTGCTACCGGAGGTGAAAGCTTTGGCATAGTTTTGATAGAGGCGATGGCGGCGGGTGCAGGTGTTGTACTCGGAGGCAATAATAGCGGTTATCGGAGCGTACTGCGAGGTGTGCCAGAATGCTTGTTTGACCCCATTGATCACTCGGCTCTAGCACGAAAACTTGATACATTTCTAGAGGATGCTGAATATCTCCGGCGGGTTCATGCTAAGCAAAAACAACTGGTTAAAAAGTTTGACATTGAAACGGTTGGACCTGCCTTGCTCGACCTTTATCGGCAGGCTATACTTTCTTTGAAAAAGATGCCATAATGCTAGCGTTGCCATGAGTGATATAAGATCAAAAACCGAAATCGTGGTTTCGAATCATACAGTCCTGCGTGTCTTGGGACTGATTGTCGTAGCGTACTTAGGTGTACAATCGGTAATATCGCTGGAAAGACCAATCACCCTTATTTTGATTGCCTGTTTTTTGGCGCTCGCATTAAACCCAGCAGTGAGCTGGATATCTAAACGACTTAAGCGAAAAAACCGTTCGCTCGCTACTGCGACTGCGTTTATTACGGTGCTCGCAATATTAATCTCGTTTTTTTCTGTTGTAATTCCGCCGCTCGCACGACAAGTCGGCGATTTTATCGAAACAGTACCTTCAACAGTCCAAAACCTGAAGACCCAAGATTCGCCTATCGGTCGTGGCATTCGCCGTTACGGGCTCGATAGTCGAATAGATGAATTCTCACATGATTTTAGTAAACGCATTGAGCCCAAGCCTTTGCTCGATACTGCGGGTCGAATTGGTGAGGCGATTGTATCGACGTTAGCAGTGTTGGCGATGACCTTTATGATGTTGAATGAAGGACCAGCATGGAAAAGACGATTGCTTGATATCATGCCAGAGGAACAGCGACAGCATCGAGAAAAGCTTTTGACGCGGATGTACAGCATGGTTACCGGTTACGTAAATGGTCAACTTATCATGGCTACCATCGCTGCCTCGTTCTTGCTAGTGATGCTGCTCGTCACTTCGACTCTCCTCAGTGTTTCAGTCAACGCATTGGCGTTGGCGGGTATCATGGCGATCTTTGGATTAATACCAATGATCGGTAACCCCATTGGAGCGTTTATCGTCGTGTTGGCGTGTTTGCTCAGTTCGTTTAACCTGGCAATTATTATGATTGTTTATTTCTTAATATATTTTCAGATCGAGAACATTACCTTGCAGCCGTACATCCAGTCCAAACAAAACGAGCTGACTCCGCTGACAGTTTTTGTTTCAGCTTTGTTGGGCATAAGTTACGGTGGCATCATTGGCGCGTTATTCGCAATACCGATTGCTGGGTGCTTGCGCATTTTGTTGATTGATTGGATGGCGAATCGCACACCCGCCAAGATTACCGCATCGAAATAATAAGCTTTAGCTAGAGTCGTGCCCACTGGGGACCATAGGGAGTGTCGCGGACCGTTAGGCCAGCGCGTTGAAGCTCATCACGCAGCCTGTCGGCGGTCGTAAAATCGTTATTTTTCCGTGCAGCTTCACGGTTGGTAATCATCTCTTTTTGCTCACTTGTAATATCGGGGCGACCACTAAGTCCAAGTCCAAACGCATCGTCCAAAAATTGCAAAATTTCATCTATATGTTTGCCTTCTTGTCCGGGAACAGGAACGGAAAACATGTAGCTCACAAGCTCGTTGAGATGGGCCAGGGCTCGTGGGGTATTTAGGTCATTTTGCAGAGAACTTAAAATTTCTGTACGGGTTTCTTTAAAGAGTTTGTCAAGCTTGGGTGGCATGCTATCACTGTTTGGTTGATGCCTGAGATCCGCCCATGCACGTAATTCATTAAGCCTTGCTTGTGCCGCTGTAAGCGTCTCCCAGCTGAATGTTGACTGTGTTCTATAGTGCGACTCAAGCACCAAGAATCGCAGCGCTAATGGATCAAAACCTTTGTCCTCTACGTCTTTAAGTCGAATGCCGTTGCCGAGGCTTTTTGAAATCTTTTCACCATTGACTAAAACATGATTACTATGCATCCACTGCCGTACGAATTGCTTGTCGGTAGCTGCCTCGCTTTGGGCTATTTCATTTGTGTGGTGAACGGGAATGTGGTCAACACCACCCGTATGAATGTCTAGAGTTTCTCCAAGGTACTTCATGCTCATGGCTGAACATTCAATGTGCCAACCGGGGAAACCTTTACCCCACGGACTATCCCACTCCATATCACGCGTATGCCCTGAGGGTGAAAATTTCCATAGTGCAAAGTCGTACGGATGACGCTTTTGAACGTTTATGGCGACGCGAGCACCTGCTTTTTGATCCGCTAAATCTAAGTGAGCAAACTGTGCATAGGTCGGGAATTTTGCTGCATCAAAGTATACGCCATCGTCAATCTGATACGTAAATCCCTTTTCTTCAAGCGTTTTAATAAGGGCAATTTGCTCGGTAATATGATCGGTTGCTTTTGGCATGACGTCTGGTGCGGTGATGTGGAGTCGCTGCATGCCGTCCAGAAAGTCTTGGGTGTATAACGCCGCAATGTCCCAGGCTGTTTTGCCTTCGCGGCGAGCACCCTTTTCAAGCTTATCCTCTCCATCGTCTGCATCGCTCACCAAGTGGCCGACGTCAGTAATGTTCATCACAACCTTTGGTCGAAAAGCGCTGAGTTTTAACGTACGAATCAACGTGTCTGTACGAATGTAGGTAAACCAATGCCCGATGTGAGCGTAGTCGTAGACAGTTGGCCCACACACGTACATGTTAACCTGTGGTGGCTTGAGCGGCGTTAGCTCGGTGACTTGTTTTGTTGGGGTGTTATACAATTTCATGGTCTTGTCTCTTTCAGGAGGATAGTCAGCTGCTTGATAAGTTCCTTTTTTAGCTCGTTCTGCTGCCACCCAAAAGTTTTAAAACCAGCCGCACTCGGATGTCCACCACCGCCAAAGTGCGCGGCTAGCGCATCGGCTACGGTACAGCCATAGTTACAACGAATCTTACCGGTAATTTTGCCATCCGGATAACTCTTAAGTGCTACCATTATTTTCACGCCCTCAGCGAAACGAAGATCTTCGAGCGCGAGGACGCCAGGGTTGTAAAGAGCGCTGTACTGCTCGATTTCCTTCCATGGTATCTCTACTATAGCCAATTGATTATCGCAATAGTATTCGATACGCTCCAAAAGCTTAGCTTTATAGCTGATTATCTCCAAGGGTTTAGTCATGCTGGCGCGTCGACGAGCGTCCAGTTCGGCGAGATTCGCTCCACGGTCTACTAGTTCGGCAATAGTGCGGATGCTTTTGGCGGTTACGTTTTCTGTGGTGAGACCCAAAGAATCGGCCAGAATTGAGGTAACCAACAGTTCTGCGATCGGTTGGTCGATAGACCAGCGTAGCTCTTGAGCGATATCAAATAAGAGCTCGCCAGTCGAGACTGCCGAGGGGTCGCTTATGAGTGTAAAGTCAAATGGCAGATTAGCTTTGCTGGTATGGTGGTCTATCACTACCATAGGGTGCGCCTTAAAACTTCCTAATCGTTTTGTCTCTTCAAGTTTTTGTAGCAGTGTGACAGTTGAGCAATCAACTAAAATTGCCAGATCGAACGTGTTGGCAAGAGCGTTGTGGATACGATCCCAGCCAGGAATAAATTTAAGATACGACGGCATGTCGACCCCACAAAAAAGGCTTACTTTTTTGTTTTGATTTTCCAGCCATGCTTCCAGAGCGAGAGCGCTGGCGAGGCTATCGGCGTCTGGGTTGTCGGCTTGGATCACTACGACATGGTTAGCGGTATCTACAAGTTCCTGCAGTTTAGTGCTATTTAGTTGCTGGGTCATGGTTGTCAGTATAACGATTATCTGTTTACTTGACCACTTGTCGTCCCTCTAGGGCTCGTCCTAACGTGATCTGATCTGCATACTCTAAGTCAACGCCAATCGGTAATCCGCGGGCTAAACGAGTCACCGTCACATCACGCTCTCCCAGTTGCTGTTGGATATAGAGGGCAGTAGATTCACCTTCCACGCTTGCGTTTGTGGCCATAATAAGTTCCTGTACGGCATCCTCTTTAATTCGCTGCAATAGTTCTGTGATGTGAAGTTGTTCGGGGGTAATGCCGTCAATTGGCGATATTAAACCACCGAGCACATGATAAGTACCGTTGAATTGTCTAGTTTTTTCTAGGGCAACAATATCAAATGGCTCGGCGACCACAGCAACGACACTTTTGTCTCTAGACGGATCGGTATAGAGATCGGAAAGCTCTTTGCCTTTCTCTACTAGGGCAAAAGTTTTTTTGCAGTAACTTATTTTATCGTGAACTTGGGCAATACTCTCTGCCAGGCGCTGTGAAAGAGCACGGTTATTGCGTAGCAGATAATAGGCATAACGCTCTGCCGTTCGCGGACCCACACCAGGCAATGTCCCTAGAGCTTCAATGAGTTGCTCAAGTGCCGGCGGCA
>CAZJME010000014.1:0-11282 GCA_964547235.1 uncultured Candidatus Saccharibacteria bacterium | reverse complement strand
CGAATCGCTTGCCGGATGCGGTTTACCCCATTTTTTTTCATCATGATACTCTTCGCCGAAGTCAAAAAACATTTCAGAATCCGGTCCACACGGATCGCCGACCAGCGTTCCCTCTTCGTCGCCATTACGACTCCACCAGTTTTCTTTGCCGTCGTACAAGAATATGCGACCACCCTGCATGCCCACTTTGTCACCATTCTCAGCGGCACCAATTTCAACAACTTTAGCCTCGATGCCTCGCTTCTTAAACTCAGCCTGCCATAGTTCAATGGCTTGATTGTCTCGGGGGATTTTGTATTTTTCATTACCGATATAACAGGATACATACACGCGCTTTGGATCTAGTTTAACTTCGTCGAAAAGAAACTCAGCCATCCATGGGATTTGTTCTTTTTTAAAGTAATCTCCCAGACTCCAGTTACCAAGCATTTCAAACGTCGTGGTATGTGATTCATCGCCAACTTCTTCAATGTCCTGGACTCGCAGACAAACCTGGCTATCTACCAGTCTTTTTCCTTCAGCGTGCGTTCCGCCTAATAAATAAGGAATCATTGGCTGCATGCCCGAACCAGTGAACAACGTAGTTGGGTCGTTGTATGGCACCAGCAAGGCACGCGGAATTACTGCATGCCCTCGTTTCTTGAAAAAATCTAAATAGGCCTTGCGAATTTGCTGCGCATTCATATTGCTATTTTATCCCTGTTGGAGAGCAAAGTAAATGCGTTTAACTGATGATACCACCGCCAAGGACATGCCGGCCATCGTAGATTACGGCCGATTGGCCGGGTGTTGCGGCTCTAATTTCATCCAAAAGTTTTACGACTATCTTTTGACCATCAATTTGCACTGTACCTATTATCAAAGGAGCGCGGTGTCGTGTCCGAACCTGGATGCTCTGGCCACTCTTGGGGGTCTCATTAATCCAATGTATATCGCTCAGCTTGAGCTCTTTGGACCATAAGTTTTTATTACTAAGGTCAGTCGTTACGAACACCTTGTTCTTTTTCATATCTTTACTCACGACATAGTAGGGCAGTCCACCACCAACATCTAATCCGTGCCGCTGACCGATGGTATAGAAAATTGCGCCGTCGTGTTGTCCGATAACTGTTCCGGCTGGGCCTACAATATCTCCCGATTGTTGCGGACCCAGTTCGTGTAGCAAAAACTCCTTGATACCCACCTTACCGACGAAACATATGCCCATGCTTTCTTTTTTAGCAGCTGTGACGAGACCAAATTTCTTTGCTAACGCTCGAACCTCCGGCTTTGTGTAGTCGCCGAGCGGAAAAAGCGTTTTTTGCAGCGCTTTTTCGCTGACGCGATACAAAAAGTAGGTTTGATCTTTGTCGTCATCCTTAGCGCGCAGCAGTTTTCCATCCTTACACCGTGCATAGTGCCCCGTTGCTATAAGATCTGCCCCGTCCTCTAGGCAAGCCTCTAGAAACAGTTTGAACTTGACTTCCTGGTTACACATAATATCCGGATTCGGCGTACGGCCGGCCCTATACTCTTCGACCATGTAGTCGACAACTTTCTGGCGATATTCTTTTTGAAAGTCGAACATTTTGAAGTCGATACCCAGCTGCACAGCCACACGTTTGGCATCTTGATAATCTTCTTTCCACGGGCACGGCATGCCTGGCAAGTCCTGACCCCAGTTTTTCATGTACACCCCGACCACCCGATAGCCTTGTTGCTTCAGTAGTGCTGCGGTTACCGACGAATCGACTCCCCCGCTCATGCCAACGTACACCGTTTTAGCCATGAATTATGCCTTTCAGGGTCTGAACCGTTTTCCTCACGTCTTGCTCACTAGTGCTCCTACCCATGCTAAAACGCAAACTACTCTGCGCCTGCACATCACTAAAACCAATTGCTTTGAGGACATGAGATGGCTCATCGCTGCTGGCACTGCACGCTGAACCAACAGCACATTCTATTCCCTTTTCATCCAATGCCATCATTAACCGTTCATTGTCGTAGCCGGGTATGTGCAGGTGGACAAGATTGGGTAACTTCTGGGCATGCTCAGCGGTGATTGCAGCATTAGGAAGCTGCTTTTTGAGTTCTACATAAAAAAGTTGCTGCAAACTTTCGAGACGCTTTCGTTCGCTATCACGTTTATCAAGAGCATTTTCAATAGCCTCCCCAAGACCAATAACAGCTGGTACATTTTCCGTTCCACTACGAAAACCACGCTCCTGTCCGCCACCCAAGATTAGTGGCGACAACTCAGTGCCGGTTTTGATAAACAACAACCCGCTTTGTTTCGGCCCATAAATTTTACCGCCATTAAGACTAAGCAAGTCCACCCCCAAACGATGTGGGAAAACCGACATGTAATTGAGTGCCTGTGCCGCATCGGTGTGTAAATATAATGGCCGAGAGTTACCTTCAAGAAGTCGTTTCTCTTTGATCTTGCTTAGCACTTTCGCCACAATATTGAGATGTTGTACAACACCAATTTCGTTATTAGCCATCATGACACTGACCAGTACGGTTTGGTCATTGATGAGGGCTTCAAGCTTTGTGCCATCGACCCGGCCACTGCTATCAACGGGTATAAGTTTATGCTCAAACTGGCCTGCTGGCTCGAGTACAGAATCATGCTCTATCGCACTAACCAGCACATTCCCTTCTGGGGAGTGACGCATAACACCTTGAATAGCTAAGTTATTGGCTTCGGTGGCGCCCGCGGTAAAGACAATCTCAGCCGGACGGACTCCTAGGCCTCTCGCAATCCTAGCACGAACCGCCTCAAGCTCAGCCCTCACGTTCTTAGCAGAAAGGTAGGATGCGCTTGGGTTTTGAAACTGCTGAGAGAAATATGGCTGCATAACCCGCAAAACTGCCTGATCGACTGGGGTTGCCGCTGCATGGTCCAAGTAAATATTTTTGGTCATCATATATAACTATTACACAGACTAGCTACGTACGCTGCCTCTGTTTTACCTTGTGAAATTATACAGATTGGCGTGAACGCGTTGTCGGTAGAGTTTAGCAGCCTCATAGAGGTGTTTAGCTTCTTGCTGAGAGACATACTGATAGCCCTGTCCGTCTTGGGCCTTCAAAATACCATCTGGACGAACATCGTAGCGTGTCGTTTTGCTACGTAATCGGCCTGTAACTTTATCAACCCACTCCTCATGCCAAACCCACGTACGATCATCAAGACAGAAGAATTCACGACGTCCACCTTGAGGAATGGGCCCAAATAGCGTTCCACCGATTCGTGCCTCATGACGAATGAGATCACGATACAGCTTAGCCTGACGGTCTTCAGGCGAGCTTCCGGTAATGGTTTTTAGTAACTTTTTAATCATGGGTATTCGCTATTAAGCCGCTTGTTCAGTTGCGTTTTCTGCACCCGGTATTTCTGGAATAGGAGCGAAAGGAATTACTTCTGCTGTTTCACCCGCACTAGTCGTCACTATCGTTTGCGGTCGTTCCATAGGTTCGGAGTGAAGAGGTAGGGTAATTATCTTAGCATCCTTGGATGTCATAACCGGCGGCTCATTGCCGCTGACGATACCTTCATGAATACGCATAACAGCTTGCCGGCTTTCATCTATCATCGCCTGTTGATCGTCATCACTGCCGGCCGTAGGGGCTTGGTCTCGCTTGCTCGAAACTGGCTTCAAGCGCTCTAAGTCTCCATCTGCTTCGGTGTAGTTCGGCACAATCTCACCAGCCGATACCCTGCCAAGGCCGGTTATATGGCCTGCTGCTTTTACCTTGTCAAGGCCCATGGCGTGTTCGATGTTCACGATCGCCCGGGCGATACCGGCCAGACGCTGAGATTCGATACTGTCAACAAAGGCCTCTGGATGAGAGGTTTGTTGTTCTACAGGGTTCGCATAGTCATTCATAGGAAATTATTGATTATAACAGATGAAACAATCTTTTTGCATTCTTTGTCGTATATTCTGCAATTTGTTCAACAGTTTCACCCCTTAATTGTGCCAGAAACTCCGCTGTGTTTACCACGTGTTTAGGCTCGCAGATTTTACCACGTAATGGCTTAGGAGTCAAGAAGGGCGCATCTGTTTCTAGTAGCATTTTTTCTAGCGGAACTGCTTTTGCTGCCTCAAGTTGTTGCTGATCTTTAGTGAACGTCATGATTCCATTTAATCCCACGTATAGATTACGACCCAGCACTTGCTCCAAATCCTTCGGCGTCGCACTAAAACTATGTACTACCCCGCGAATCCCTGAATACTCGTCAAAAATCCGCCAAAAATCGGCAAAAGCCTCTCGGACATGGAAGATAAAAGGCAAGTTATTCTCCAACCCAATCTCCAGTTGAAAGCGCAAGAGTTTTTCCTGGTCATCTTTGGGCGAGTGGTTATAGTAATAGTCTAAGCCCGTTTCACCCACAGCAACCACTTTTGGTTTGCCGGCCAAGTCACGAAACCGTTGCAAAGCCTTTTCGTCGCGAACATAAACTGCTCCCTCGTGCGGGTGTAATCCAATCGCGGCCCACACATTATCGTACCGACTCGCCAGTGCAATGGCAGTTTCACTATCGTGCAACGTACAACCAACAGCTAGGAGACGTGTCACTCCAGCTTGTTTTGCGTGTGCGATAGCAACTTCCGGGTCAATACCATAATCGTCAAAATGAATATGGCAATGAGTGTCGACAAATTGCATATCGGCTACTTCTTAACCGCTGTGCCCGTTTCGTACTTCGGAAAAAGAGTTCCTTCACTGGGACGAATGACCCCCTCTTCGAAGATGTGACGAATCTTCCCAGCCGTTTCTGGCATAAACGGTTCCAGAAGCTCGGCAATTTCCAGCAAACAGCTCGCCTGATAGGCAAGGATGTCTTGTAAATGCTCGTGGTCGCCCGTCTTGGCTACTTCCCACGGTTTGGCCTCGTCAATGTACTGGTTCAGGCCACGGACTTGTTCCCATACTTCGTCCAAAGCGCGGTCGAAACGGCAATAGTTGAGCGCTGCCCAATATTGAGCGTTATCGTGGCTAGGCGGCGGCACAGTACCTATAATGCCGTTTTGATACTTGGTAATCATAGCAGCCGTACGCTGCACCGCGTTGCCCAACTCGTTAGCTAGTTCATTGTTATATGCGTTTTCAATCAGTTCCCAACTAAAATCGCCGTCTTCATAGCTTGGTATGTGGCGCAAAATGTAGTAGCGGAAAACATCGGCCGAGTACTTCTTTGCCACTTCATTTGGCGTAACATAATTGCCGGTCGACTTACTCATTTTCTGGTTGTTGATATTGATAAAACCGTGCACGTACAGAGCTTTTGGCAGCGGCAAGCCAAGACTCATTAGTATCCCAGGCCAAACTGCTGCATGAAAACGGATAATGTCCTTACCGATCAATTGCACGTTGGCGGGCCAAAATTCTTTGAAATCCTTATGCTCAGGATACCCCAGCACTGTAATGTAGTTCACGAGAGCCTCCACCCAGACATACATAACCTGTTTTGGGTCTCCTGGCACTGGCACGCCCCAGCTCAACTTCTCTTTTGGCCGGCTAATGCTCATATCTTCCAGGCCTTCTTTTATTACCAATAGGATTTCATTACGACGCGTCTCGGGAATAATTAATAGGTCTCCAGACTCAATTTCGGCTCGTATTTTCTCGGTGTATTTACTGAGCTTAAAGAAGTAGTTTTCTTCCTCCAGCTTTTGATACGGCTTTTTATGGCTTGGGCACTGTCCGTTATTGGCCCGCGCTACCGCCTCGGTAACGAATTCTTCGCAGCCAGTACAGTACAGACCAATGTAGCTGCCTTTGTAAATGTCTTTGGCTAGATTTTTCCAGATAATTTGAGCGCGCTGTTCATGTGCCTTGTCGGTGGTACGTATAAACCGATCGTTGCTGACATTCAACAGCTCTGTAAGGTCTTGGAATTTCTTACTGTTTTCGTCTGCTAAAGCCTTTGGGGTCAGTTTTAGCTCTACAGCCTTTTCAGCAATTTTCGTGCCATGCTCGTCGGTGCCTGTACTAAAAATAACCGGCTTGCCTTGCTTCCGTGCCGCTCGAGCCAAAACATCTGCCATAACCAATTCCATACCAAAACCAATGTGGGGTTCGCTGTTAGCATAGGGAATAGAAGTTGTCACATAATAGTTCATGTCGTTATTGTACCTGTCTAAGTAATTAAATCGAAATCAAGAGAAAAGAAAAGTTACGCCCCACAGGGCATCATTGTGTCATGAGTTAATAACACCGATTTCTTCATGGCTTAATTATAGCAAACGATTGGTCACAATTTAACCTAGTAATCTGGTGCTATTAACCCGTGTATACCGTCCATTTGGAATAAACTAAAGACTCGTACCCCCAATTCACTATAAATTGCAGCACCTGCCTCCCCGTTACTTCTGTCGGCTACTACTGTCGCCTGCTCCACCAACCCTCCTTCCTTGCGTACCATACTGATCAAGTTACAAAGTGAATCACCAGTAGTTAGCGTATCGTCCGCGACTAAAACGCTCTCTCCGGGGACTGTTCCACCCCAAAGGCCATAACCATACCGTTGGCCAGGGCTTGTATCATCATTGCCCTGAATAGCCTCTAGCCCTAACACCCATGATAAGCTCAGGGCGTAGGCAGAACCCCCGACTCCCATACCGGCAACACGAGTAAAATTTGTGTCACCAAAAACTTGAAGCTTTAAAGCTGTCAGCTTTGCTAGCAGCATACCTGGGTGATATCGCATTACAGCATTGCGTCCATCGTAATACCAGTGTGATTCCCCGCCAGCCCGTAACCGAAACGGCTCTTCGCGATACTGAACCCCACCAGCTGTGAGTTCCTCGGCAAGCACATGCAGGATTAACGGCGAAATTTCAGCGGTGTGGTTTGGCAACCCTAGGTCAAGATCTCGTACTCGTCGTTCTCTGCCTGCGGCGTCTAACATCGAGCTTATTGTACTGCACAAATCTAGCCTTCACCAAAGTCTGTTGCAAGATGCCACAGACCACAGTGTTGGCATTTATACGGCTTCACACCCGGCTTGCTGCCACGCTGGTAGGCCGAAGTTACTGCCACGGCTTTAGCTTGCCGGTACGTCTCGAAGGCCAGTTTTTCGCTACATGGCAGCACGGTTTTATCGTCACTCATAAGAGGTATGCTACAATTTTGAGTAAGAAATGTCTAAACAAGCACTCCGTGATCAGCTCATTGCCCTGCCTCTGACGGCTATTACTTGTGTTTTACTCGTGTTGCTGCTGTGGGGAGAGATTCATCTACTCAACCATGTTTCCAGCGAGAAAATCGTTGCCCATCTGCGTATTCAGGACATCGTTGTTGGTATGACTATTTACCTCAAGACGTCCATCGACTTTGCCATTTTTATTGGCCGCCTAATGGACCGAAACCGAGGCTTGAAGGGCCGAATCGCCATTGAGATCGGAACCGCACTTGGTAATGCCGTAGGCACCTTTGCTATTTTGGCGTTGTGGACTTTCTTTAAAGAAATCGACTGGTTGCTAGGCATCATGGTATTTATTGCCGGTTTAGTGTTATTCCGTTTGGCCGAAGAAGGCCTTGAGCACGTTAACCATGAGAACCGAAGATACCCCGCCTGGTTCCGCTTTGGTGTGCGGCGCTTTGAAAGAGCGCTCCTTTTCATCAATGGACTCACTCACCCGCTCTTGTCTCGTGTTATGCCGGCCACCAATGTCGAGGCCAAGGCCAAGAAAACCTTCTTAGCCTTGTTAGCGGCAGCTTTTGTGGTTCCGTTTATACTTGGCTTGGATGATTTTGCTGGCTACGTGCCACTGTTTAACGTGATCAATGTTTTCGGTTTTGCCACTGGTGTATTTATCGGGCACATGGTACTGAATATTCTCCTATATCTATCGCCACGTCGAACGATTAAGGCAGTGAAAAATCCGGTCATCTCACTTCTAGGAAGCATCGCCTTTGTGCTCTTGGGTATATGGGGTCTGATTGAAGCGTTTAAGCTACTGTTTCTTCACTTGTAGTCTTAAACTTGCCGAGTCGGAATTCTTTACACAGCGCCCAAAACACGGCATTAGTCCAACCAAAGCCACGCTGTGACGGATAGACGCCTTCCAGCGGAAGTCGCTTTGGTTTGACAACATTGTACTTCTCCAAAAAGTCACCATGACGCTCAAACCATACTAGATTTGAGTGGAGCCATTTTCTGGCAACTCGCTCCGCCAGAACCGGGTAATCATAATTCTGCAGACCTTTAATAACCACCCACTGCAATGGAGCCCAACCATTAGGATATGCCCACTGAGTTTTCTGCGAGCCAAATAAATTGTTAGTATCGAGCACTGGGCGCATGGTAGTGGCAAGCCCCCCGTCCTTTTCGAACTTTGCCAGATGCAAAACAATAGCATTTGCTTCAGCTTGTGTAACGAGGCCTGCCCATAACGGAAAAAATCCCGCCAAAGACCAAATGTCGCTTTTCTCATTTTGCAGGTAGTTGTAATCAAAGAAGAAATGCTTACGCTTGTGCCACATAGTCCGGCGCATAGCTCCAGCCCGTTGGGCAGCCTTGTGGTGCCAACGAGTTGCGTCGCGCTTGTTGCCGGCCAGCTCTTCTAACCAAGCAAAATCTTTTTCGTATTTATAGAGCAATGAATTAAGATCGACGGGTAAAAAGTCTAGGCATTTTCGCTCAAAGCGGCTGGTCATGTCCCAGCCACTCTCGGCCTCGGCTAAGTCATGCAACACATTCACATCATAGTAGCGACTCAGACCTCGGTGCACCTCGTGCCACACAGGGTGACGGTTGCTCATCCACACTTTGTCATACTCTTCACGTGCTACTGCCATGCGCTCCTTGAGCCAACCTAGGTCTTTGTGACGACGTTCGTAAATAAGTCGAATGTAGCTGGTCAGCAGTGGGGGCTGTGAACGACTGGTCATGTACATACGGCTTGCCGTGGGGATAAGATGAAAGCGCTTAAACATGTAAATTAAATTCTCTAGCATACCTTCGGCAATGTGGGCATATTCTTCAGAGTCAACCAGAGCAAGCGAAACAAAGTAACTATCCCAGTAGTATTGTTCCTCAAAGTGGAAACTTTCATGGCCCAAAGCAGCCGGCACTACATACGGGTATGGCAGGCCAATGAGCGTTCCTTCGTCTTCTTTTTGTTCCTGAATGAGCGTTTTCCAAAAGGAATCAATATAACTCAGGGCATCATTGATATGGCGCTCATCTAAAGTACCTTCATGGTCGGTAAGCTTTCTTACGACACGTCGAAATAGGTTTTTGTTGTAGATCATCTACTTTTAGCCTAGGCTATGTTGTGCATGAGCGTCAAGCCGTTATGCATCTTGCGGAAAAAACGTGATAGCTCTAGCCTATTATTGGTTCTTCTGTCGTTTGCGTAAATTATGGTCGAGTTCCTTTTTGCGAAGGCGAAGGTTCTTTGGCGTTACTTCTAAGAGCTCATCATTTTCGATAAAGTCCAAACATTCTTCCAAGCTCAAAATGGTTGGTGGGGTAAGCTGGACCACGCCATCGCTTGACGAGCTGCGCATGTTGGTAAGGTGTTTTGCCTTGCAGACATTCATCTCCAAATCCTCACCACGTCGGTTCAAGCCAATAACCTGTCCAGCATATACCTTTTCGGCCGGACCAATAAAAACAGTGCCACGTTCCTCGGCCGTTTGTAGTGCGTACGGCGTAGTCGTGCCTGTTTCGAATGCCACTAGAACACCGTTACGCAGTTGCTGCAATGGCGGGCCCACCGGTTGATAGCCGTTTATAAGCGTATTCATAATCACCGTACCCTTGGTTGCTGTGATCAAAATATTACGCATACCAAGTAAAGCGCGCGTTGGCATCTCGTAGACCAGCTTAGTAACACCTTTTGGACTCGCAAACTGGTCCTGCAGCGTTGCCCGGCGGGTTCCAAGCTCCATCTGTACCGCCCGGACGTGTTCGGCTGGTACCTCGATAACTACTTCTTCAACTGGCTCCATAGTTTGGCCGTCCTCTTCGTGCGTAACTACTTGCGGACGACCAACTTCAAACTCATAGCCTTCACGGCGCATTGTTTCGATAAGTACGCTTAGGTGAAGCTCACCGCGTCCACTCACTAAAAAGCCAATGCCTTCTTCTGCAACACGCAAACCAACGTTTGTCTCGAGTTCTTTTTGCAAGCGTTCACCAATCTGTCGACTGGTCGTAAATTCCCCTTCGGTACCCTTGAACGGGCTAGTGTTTGGCCCCAGATAAATCTTGAGTGTGGGCGCTTCCACTTCCAGCACTGGCAACGCTTCCGGACTGACCGCATCCGCGACAGTTTCACCAATCTGCGCGTCTGTGATACCTGTCAACTGAACAATATCACCTGCCACGCCTTTCTCTACTTCGAATTTACTCACTCCCTGACTCATAAACACCAGGTCAACCTTAGCTTTAGTCTGTGTGCCATCTTTTTTACATAGGGTCACTTGCTCGCCCGGCTTTACCGTTCCTCGAGTAATGCGACCAATGGCATATTTGCCCTTAAAACTGTCCCACGCCAACGCCGTAACCAACATCTGGAAGGGTTTGTTCAGCTCAATTGTTGGAGCAGGAACGTGGTTGATAATCGCCTCAAACAGAACCGACAGATCTGCCGCAGCTTCCGGATTGGCAGGCGGCGAATCCCATGCCTTACCCTCCCGGCCGATGGCATAAAACACTGGATAGTGCAATTGATCCTCGTGCACTGCAAGCTCTAGAAACAAATCAGCCAGCTCGTCTTCTACTTCCTTGATTCGAGCTGCCGGCTTGTCAATCTTGTTGATGATTACAATAGGCTTTAACTCGTTCGCCAACGCCTTAGACAGCACAAACTTGGTTTGCGGCATCGGTCCTTCCTGCGCATCGACAATCAAAATACACCCATCTGCCATATTGAGCGTACGCTCAACTTCGCCACTGAAGTCAGCATGCCCGGGGGTATCGATGATGTTTACCCGATAATCATCATGCTGGACTGCCGTTACTTTGGCGGTTATGGTAATGCCTCGCTCTCGCTCCTGATCACCGCTGTCCATAATAAGCTCTTGAGTCATCTCAGCTTGGTTATCACGAAAAGTTTTGGATTGCTTGAGCAAACCGTCGACCAAGGAAGTTTTTCCGTGATCAACGTGAGCAATGATGGCAATATTACGAATTTTTGTCGGGTCTTGCATAAAAAATACGCTTCCCTAAAAGCGCGGATTAACAATTAGTTATATTATACTAAACTTCTTGGGATTTCTTAAAGTAAACGCATTAGCTCATAAAGAAAGTTACCCATTCCGCACTGGTTAGCTCATAA
>CAZJME010000013.1:0-11527 GCA_964547235.1 uncultured Candidatus Saccharibacteria bacterium | reverse complement strand
TGCAAACCAAACACGTGACGGCTCTTGTCATAAACGGGACTTTGCGGCGTGTTGATATACTTTGGCGCATTTTTATCGTCCGCGAGCAGCCTGGCCGTGAAGCCGATCACCTGCCCCTGTGCATCCATGAGGGGCACCATAAGCCTACCGCGAAACATATCACCAAGACCTCGATAACGCTGCGTACTCAAACCGGCTCGTCTAAGCTCCGCCTCGGTAAAACCCCTTTTGATCAAAAACTCGGTCAGTGCCTTGTCTTGGTTTGGGGCATAACCAAGTCGAAATTTTAGTATTGTCTCCTTGCTGAACAAGCGTTTTTGCCGCACATATTTCAAGGCTGAAGATTGCTGGTTCAGGTGAACTTGGTAAAATTTAGTAGCTAGCTCCAGCGCTTGCAACAAGCGTTTTTTTTGGTCAGAGCCTGGCCCGCGCGATTTATTTCCAAATTGATCTAGATCTATACCAGCCTGCCGAGCCAAAATTTCAAGTGCACCCCGAAAATCTACCCCTTCCAACTCCTGCACCAGCGTAAACATATCTCCACCCTTACCACTACTAAAATCGTGCCAAATCTGTTTTTCGGGACTTACCATAAAGCTTGGTGTCTTTTCGTTAGAAAAAGGACTCAAGCCTTTGAAGTTGCGGCCAGACCGCTTGAGTTCGACATATCTACTCACGACATCCTCGATACTTAAGCGACTTTTTATTTCCTCAACTGCATCCATACTTACAGTGTATAGTGCTCAACTATACTTCGAAAGCGTAAGCTGTTTTGGTAACAACCTGATAAAATATCATCATGCCACCCAACCAAGGACCACCGCCCTCGCAAAATCCCTATGATTTTATAATAAATCCGGTAACTCCACCGCAGAAACCTCGTATACCCTTGCCTATCCAACCAGGCGGCTCAAAAAAAACTCAGTTCCTGCTGTATGGAGTGATTGGAGTTATAGTCATCATGCTGCTAGTAATTGGTTTTTCTATTGTTGGCGGTAGCCCTGACAACCCGCAACAACTCCTGCGCATCGCCCAGGAGCAACAGGAAATTATTCGTGTTTCTAATCTTGCGACCAATCAGGCCCGTACTCAACAGGCGATCAACCTGTCAGCCACAGCGAGCGTCACAATAGCTTCCTCCCAAAATGATATTGTCACTATCATCGGAAAGAAGGCCAAAGTAAACACCAAGACTCTATCGCTCAAGAAAGATGTCAAAACCGATCAACAGCTTTCCAGTGCGGCCCAAAACAACCAGTTTGACAACGCTTTTATTCAGCAGATGCAGTCACATCTTACTACTTACCAAAATGACGTAAAAAACGCCTATAACGACACTAAAGACAGCAAGGCTAAAACCGTTTTACAAAATGCCTATAACGGCGCAGATACGTTACTCAGATCGCTCAGTTCGTCTGCTCAAGCACCGAATTAAACTATGAAGCAACCAGACTATAGCTGTGACGAATAAGGTCCTTAACCTCCTGCCAGCTCAACTGACCGCTGAGTACTATGGTATTCCAATGTTTTTTGTTTAGGTGGTACCCTGGCATAACCTCTTCATACTTCTCTCGTAATATTTCAGAGAGCTTGGGGTCACATTTTAAACTAATTTGCACAGGTTGAGATTTTTCGGCAATCAAGGCGAACATCTTGTCGTTAACTTTGTACACGGCAACGCCCTCACCGAATGGATAATCCAGCTTGGCGTTCGGCATACTTAAAACGTAGCTTTCAACTTCTTTGTGGGTCATATCTTAGGTAGCTTCGTTCACCCCTTTTTATTTCTCAAAGTTTCTAGATAGCTTTGCAGTTCAGCTATCGAGGCCTGGATGTCGTCAAAAGCGCGGTGGACATCCTTTTTTTCAAAGACTTCACCGAATTTGCCCTGCATAACAATTTTAAAGCTACTAACATCGAGCATGCGGTAGTGCAACTTCACATCAAGCGCTGGCCACCACTGCTTCACAAACAAACGGTCATTCCAGATAGAATTGCCAGCCATAATGACCAGTTCCGAGCCAAATTGCTGGCTCACTAGATCAATCAGCTCCTGTTCGACTACCTTGAGGTCTTTCCCCTCTTCGAGTTTGTTCAAAAACTCATCACGATTATGTGGATATTGCCGCCACCAGTTGTTGAGCTGCATGCGTTCGGTCACCAACGTCCTCGGGTGCTTAATGCGTGCCTCATAGCTAGCGAGCGTTTTAAAGTCAAAGTCAGTAATTTCAGCAGCAATTTCTAAAATTACGTCCTTGGTTGGGTCGAGCCCGGTCATCTCTAAATCAACCCAGAACAGCTTTGTTGGTATTGCGTTTCTATGTGCCATTATTGGCTAGTATAGCGAAAAGTGCACGGTTTTAGGAGTTTTTACGTGCCGCCGCCAAAGCCGCCACATACCAAGCCAGCTCATTGAGTGCGCTCTTTAAGGCATTCTCGGGCCCCTGTGGGTTAGCTTGTAGCTCTTCGGCCAGCTCTCCTGCTTCATTGACGCTATCGGCGACACGATCCTTAAAATACACTGCGTTTGGAACCGTAACAGCCAGAAGTCCCGGGACAATTCCACGTAAATGACCGACGGCTTGTCCTCCACCACTCGAACCATGTGCTACCAACAACACCGGCTTACGCTGGAATTGGAAATCAATGTAATCAAGTGCGTTCTTGAGAACTCCTGAAGTTGAGCGATTATATTCTGGCGTAATCAGGATAAAACCATCTGCTTCTACAAGCTTTTCAAGCCATTTTTTTGCTACAGGATTGGGGCCCCGGTTTGGATTGTACTGCGGCGAAGTCGCTTCGTCGAACAGGGGCAATTTATAATCCTGAAGGTCAAGCAGCTCAATCTCTAGGTCGGTATTTTTTGTCGCTTCCTTGGCTACCCACTTGGCCAGTTTGTCGGTCTGCCTACCAGGGCGGGTACTACCAATAATAATCTGCACTTTCATACGCACTCCTTCAACGCTATATTTTGTATAGTTAGTATAAATCACCTTACTATACTTTGTATAGTATTATAATAAAAGACATGAGAAAAGCACGAAAACTAGAGCCCAAAGCGGGATGCATCGAATGTGCGGCTCAAATATTGGGCAGCAAATGGACAGCTCTCATTTTGCGTGACCTCGCCTCTGGTCCTAAACGGTTTTGTGAATTTGAACGTTCCCTAACGGGCATCAGCCCACGCACCTTGTCTCAAAGACTCGATGACTTGGAGGCTAAAGATATTATTACTAAACAAATCCATGCCGAAGTACCACCCCGAAGTGAATATGAGTTAACACGAAAAGGCCACGATTTACTTCCTGTCCTCGAGACAATGGCAGGTTGGGGCGCAAAATATAGCTAATTATCAGGTTTGAAATCCAGAGAAACTGAATTGATACAGTAGTGAACGCCAGTTGGCGAGTCGCTGGCAGCAAAGACATGTCCTAAATGACCCCCGCATTTGGCACAGGTTACTTCGGTACGACTCATTCCGTGCGTGTCGTCGGGCGTTAACTTTACAGCATTGTTGCTAGCAAGTTCTGAAAAACTTGGCCAGCCGATTAAACCTGGCTCTGTCGAGTCGTACTTGGCATCGCTACTAAATAGCTCGTTGCCACACGCCGCACAGGTATACACACCCTTTTCATTATGGTTTAAGAACTTGCCTGAACCAGGTACCTCGGTGCCCTTTTCTCGCAAAACGTGGTATTGCTCGGGGCTTAATTTTTTCTTCCAGTCGGCATTTTTCTTCACTTGTCGTCTTTTTTCTTATCAACTTTATCGAGCTTCAACCCATGAACAATAAAGTAAACCACGGCAGCTACCGCCAAAAGCGTAATGACTGCGTTGAGGATATTTCCCCAGCCAAAGGTTAATATTTTACCGCTGCGCGATACATGACTTTCTATCGAAGATAGGTCCGTACCACCCAGTACGAGTCCAACTAAAGGGTTGAAAAAGTTATTAACGATTGATTTTACTGCATCACCAGCAGCCGCACCAATCGCCAAACCGACCGCCAAACCGACCACCCCCTGTTCTCGCACAAAATTACTAAAGCCTGTTATATGTTTTTTCATGTGTTCTCCGTTTATTTGATAACTTTGTTATACACCTATTAGTCGATGGAGAAAACTACTCCACTCAATAAAGTCGACCTCTAGCCTTTTTGTGATAGATACCGAGCCCGCAGGGCCGGCGAAAGTCGCTCGATGGCATAGCGTAGGGCTGTTCTGGGCATTTCATGGGCGTGTTTGTCGAGAAAATCACGTAAAACTTGCTCATCGCGCTTCCCCACTTCGCGGAGCATCCAACCCGTCGCCTTATGGATGTAGTGGTGCGAATCGTGCAAATTTTGTTCAGCCAGCTTGAGCGTCCAGGCAAATTCGCCGCGGCGAATAAATTGACCAGCTGCAAGGATGGCAATACGACGCTCCCAGACGTTCTTGCTACGGCTCAACTTATTCAAAATCGATGTATCTTTGTCAAAAATATAGTCACCAACAATGTGGCCGGCCGAAGAATCGACTAAGTCCCAGTTGTTAATCCACCTAGTGTTTTTTAGATAAAATTCGTAAATCTGTTTTTGGGTTGCTGGATCACCCTTTTGATACTGGGCAACCCATATAAGCAGAGCAGTAAGTCGTTCTTCGTGAACTAAAGAATGAAGTAGTCGAATAACTTCTTGCGGGTGTAACTGGTTATAATACTTCTTAACAATCGCGCGCTGCTTGGGTACCGTAACGCCTAAAAACCGGTCGGTATCACCAGGCTCAGACTTAAAAAAGCGTGGAAAGAACGCCGCCTTCAAAGGATCCGCCTGTTCTCTTAGCTCCTGTTGGATGTTATCAAGAGTGGGCATTACATCGTTTCTGGAGCGTGAATGCCAAGCAGCTGTAAGCCCATTTTAAGAACTTCAGCGTAGTTGCGCACCAACTGCAAACGCTGCGCTTCGCGTGGCTCACCAAGAACTCGATTTTGTTCGTAAAAGCGGTTAAAAGTTTGTGCTAGTTCATACAAATAGGTGCACACAAGATGCGGTGCCAACTCATCGATCGCTTGCTCAACCGTCTCCGGAAAACTCACCAATTTACTCACCAGAAACCGTTCACCTAGCTGTAAGTCACTCAATGTAACGACTTTTTGTTCACTGGCCTTGGCCAGAATACTTCGTGCACGAGCGTGAGCATATTGCAAATACGGGCCACTGTTACCCTCGATACTGACTGACTCTTTCGGATCGTACATGATATCGCCACCAGTACGCACCTTAAGAAAGGCGTACTTGATGGCTCCTAGCTCAACGTGCGAATCATTTTTACCTGTCGCTTGGTTGTTGGCCACCGCTGCCGCATCAAGCACCTCGACAGCGCGCAAGATGTTTCCTTTGCGACTACTCATTTTCACACCACCTTTGAGCTTCACTATGCCATGCGTCAGGTGTGTGGTCCGTTGCACAAGTTCAGGTGCAAAATGCTCTATCGCCTTCAATACAACTTTCATATACTCCACGATGTCATTGGCGGTGATGATAATTGATTTGTCGAAATGGTAATCATCCCACTTGGTCATTATCAGGCCGACATCTTTCGCCTCGTACGTCGGCAAACCCTGCGAGTTAATAAAGACTCGGGTATGTAGCCCATGGTCTTCGCCCTTAAAGACAACCGCACCGTCAGATTCGATAAAAACACCCTTTGTCAGTTGTTCTTTGACAATCTTTAGACCAAGTTCGGTTGTCTCACTTTCAGGATAATACTTCTCAAATTTAGTGCCAATTCTTGCGTAAAATTGATCGAAGTAGTCATAGCTCCATTGACGAGTTGTCCAGTAAATTTGTGCAAACGATGATTTAGTATCTTTCTCGGCATGCAACTGATACACCCGCTTGTTCAGTGCAACGATTACCTCTTTTGCCTGCGCGTCCTCATGGTAGGCATTATTGCCTTCGATATAGCGATCGCTTAGCCACTGAGCACGCTGATTGGCAGGAATTGACTGCAGTTTCTTAGGATTTTCGCCATCAAGATTTTGCAGGATTGCCCACATAGTTTTACCAACGTGCAGGCCGACATCACCACCAAAATTTACCCGATGTACCGTTGCGCCACCAGCTTCCTGTAAGTTAGCTATGGCATCACCAACTACACTGGTATATAGGTGTCCAGCGTGCAATACCTTGAATGGGTTCGGGTCAGAATATTCCACGACAACTGTTTTGCCTGCCAATGCCTGCGAGATATTTGTGACCTCAGAAAGTTGTGCCAGCAACACAGCATCACTAAGCCGAAGGTTAATAAAGCCCGGCCCGGCAACGCTTACTTCACTCACCTGCTCTTTGAGCTCACTTTTTAATGCTGCTGCCAGCTGCTCGGCAATTTCGCGAGGATTTTTGCCAACTTGCTTTGCTAGCTGCAAGGCGATATTGGTAGCAAAATCACCAAACTGCGCATCGGGGCGCGACAGTTCAACCGAAATTTCGGCACCAAATTGCGACGCGACTATCTGCTCGAGTGAGCGCTTAATTAACTCCATTTAATTCATTATAACCTGTAAAGCTACTCCTAGCTACTCCTGTAGATATGCGGTATCTCACACAACCTTCGTAGCCGCGACATCTTTAATATAACTACAGCCAACAGTTCATGCAGCCGAACAAAGGCTATTCGCTACCCCAACCTAAGCGCAGCATTTCCAGTCAATGACTGGTGATAGCTTCTAAGCTTATAAAGTTGACGTTCCTTCCGCTGACACTGTGTAGATTACGGGATATCAGAGGTTTAATCCTACTATAAGATGAGACTATTGAACCGTAGCTTAAAGCTTGCGCAATGAATTCGTGCGTTCTGCGGCGGCTAAAAACCACTGCAGTATAAAATAAAGCGAGCACAGAAGCACAAAAAATAGTATGGTCACCCAAAAGGTCTGCTCGTGAGCCACCGGGTTAACGATACGATCAGTTACATCGAGAATAAGTCCGGCCGGGTTCATCAGCACGTCCCAAGTATTCCATCGCAAAAAACGACCTAGATAGATGGCGAAGCTACAGGCAAAGAATACGCCGGCAATCACTCGGGTTGCGCTTGGACGGTTTATCCGGGTTAGTAGCAGCCTGTGCACCATGAAAACACTGGTAAAACCGATTGCATAACCCGCTACCGTAAAGAGAAACAGAAGCACTGCATCAAAAAGCAACGTATGCTGGCCGACCTCTTGCAAATGCATAAAGTCAGTCACAATGTAAAAACTATTGGGCAAGAAACCAATCCACAACAGACTAAGACCAATTCCCTGCCAGCTTACCCAGGGGTGCTTTTTAACATAACGAACTAGCAGCCACGCAAAAACCAGTGGTAACCAAGCCAAAAAGAGATTCCAGTCAAGATACCAAAAAGTAAATGAGCCAAACACCACATAGCGAATAACCAACAGGCTTGACGCCGCAAAACTGAGCGTTGCTAAGGGAGCCAGCACCTCTTTGGCTCGACTATTCATAGCCCTATTATACCCCGTTCGTTAAATAGCGCTGCATCGTAGGCTATAATGGGAGGGATGACATCTGTTGCCAGTCTTGTTGATCTTATACGCCAACCCATCAAAAAATTTATGGGCACTCTCGCTGGGTTGCTCAACCGCTTGTCCGGTGGCCGAATAACACCAACTTCAGTAACGTTGACCGGTTTTGTAATGCACTTAGTTATTGCCTATCTTATTGCACGCCAGCAGTTTGTCATCGCCGGATTGCTACTCATCTTTTTTGGGCTCTTTGACGCTCTCGACGGAGCACTAGCACGCCTCCAGAAAAATGACGGACCCAAGGGCATGTTCCTCGATTCAGTAACAGACAAAATAAAGGAAGCTGTGCTGTATACGTCAGCGGCCTATGCTTTGGTAGCCTCGGGAGAAACATACATTGCTGTCTGGGCCGCAGCAGCCAGTGGTGCAGCACTCTTGGTCAGCTATACCAATGCTTGGGGTGAAGTCGCGCTTAACGCCCTCCCCAAGGGGCATCAACGCAACCGAAGCTTCCGCACTGGCCTAATGCAGTTTGACGTCCGCATTACCATCTTTATTGCTGGACTGCTTTTTAACCAGTTGCCATCCGCAATTATCATCATCGCTATTGGTGCATTGCTAACTGCCCTCGGTCGAGCCATTTCCGTAATGAAAAAGCTATGATCAAGGTCGATCTGCATACTCATTCGATTGCCTCACCAGATGGTGGCATCAAGCCGGAGGAGTACGCCGATATTTTTGAGCGTGGACTACTAGACTACGTTGCTATCACCGACCACGACACCATTGAAACTGCTGAAAGTTTGCATAAATCCCTCGGCTCACACATTATTGTTGGCGAAGAAATAACCACTAGTCAAGGTGAACTCATTGGCTTGTTCTTAAAAGAGGTAATTAAGCCGGGGATGACCGCCCTTGCCACCGCTCGTGCCATCACTGCACAGGGCGGCTTGGTGTACGTCCCCCATCCATTCGAAACCATGCGCAAAGGTATTCAGCGTAACGACTTGGAAGAAATTGCCGGCGAAGTAGATATAATCGAGATTCATAATGCACGAGCGCTGCTGCAAAATCGTGGTCCAGCCGCACATACCTGGGCACGACTGTTCAACAAGGCGGCCGCTGCTAGTAGCGATGCCCATGGACGTAAGGGTCTCGGTACGTCGTTTAGCATGATTCATCAAAAACCGACCGCTAAAAATCTGTTAGCACAGTTGCAAAAGGCACATTATGCTGTTGATCGTCCTCCGTACTACAGCTTGTTGTACCCTAAGTACCATCGTTTACGTAAAAAGCTAGGAGCAAAGTAATGTTTTGGGGCGTTATTCACGCAGCATTCTTTCTATTTTTACCTGCCGGTATAGCCAACCTCACTCCGGTAATTGGCAACAAGATTCCTCTGCTGGCCCGCTGGAAAACACCGCTTGATTTTGGTAAAAGTTACCGAGGCAAGCGAATTTTTGGCGCCAATAAGTCATGGCGCGGAATTGTAAGTGGGTCGCTTTGCGGGGGTTTAACATCACTGATCACTGGTCATTACTTGAGTACACAATATGCTCTGAGCTTTGTGGGTTTGCAACTGTTTTTATTCGGCGCATGGATCGGCTTTGGGGCGCTACTTGGCGATGCAGTTGAAAGTTTTTTCAAGCGCCAAGCTGGCGTAAAACCTGGACACAGTTGGTTCCCGTGGGATCAGCTCGACTACATCATCGGTGGCGTTATATTTAGTTTAGTTTTTGTCCGCGAACCACTAACGGTATACCTCGCTATTTTCGGCTTGTACTTTGGACTACACCTGCTGGTTAGCTACGTCGGTTACCTACTCGGCTTCAAAGACAAGCCAATTTAACGCAGTCAATTCTTATCAAGAGATTGTCTCGTCCGACACAGGCGTCGATACATGATAAATATCACAACTTCCTACGATCGGCTAGACAGACCCAAGACCAACTCCGCAACAGCAGCGCGTTACTGTGCCTGATAAAAAATCACACACTTGGATATAACGCTGGTAATAAACTAATCTACTGACTTGTTTTCCCTGAACTGGCTCCGATACTTATGCCAACTCCTATCCTACAATTAAAGCGACAGATCGTTTTATTATTTTATCTAGCCAAGTTCGGCTTTGAACCTTTCGACTAGATCCACAGGTGTGGGGTTTACCCCGTTCAGGAGAGCCAGATAAACGCTGATGAAGTCATCGTGCACAAGAGTCCATAGTAGTTGCTGCAACAGTGTTTTGCCCTGTGGCTTGATGACAATTGGCGCTGGCCGCATGCCCGATAGTAACTGTTCGGTCACCTCAAACCGGCGCTGTACTCGCGGATGTTCTAAGTTGGATCGAATTTCTACTATCGCAAAAGGCTTCTGCACAGGATGGCTACTCCAGCCGATAAATTCGTTGTGATTCAGCTCCGGGTACTGATTTACCCACGCTAGATTCTTGGCGTTTTCGTTGATACAGATTTTGAATTTATTGGCCACCGGGAACAGCTTTGGGCCGCTGTAGACAATAACAGACTTACCCATAAGTTCTTGCGCTATCTGTTTGGGTGGATTTTTTGCGGTTGGTACATCAGCCCGCCAACCTTCGACAAAGTCCCTGAGCCAAGTGCCAGCAGCTTTAAGCTCCTCAAGACTGTCTGTAGCAACCAGACCAAGTGGTTCTAACAGCTGGACAAAAGCTGTCAAGAAATATAGTGAGGTCATGCGGGGCTGTATTCCGCCAGGAATAACGAATAACGGATAGTTTTTTTCTTTGGCCTTATCTAGCAATTTCCCGCCAGCCGCAATAACTACAATTTGGGCACCACGTTTCTCGGCATCCTCCAGCGAAGAGAGCGATTCTTCGGTGTTGCCAGAATAGCTCGAGGCAATAACGAGCGTTTTTTCGTTCACATATGTCGGCAAAGTGTAGTTCCGAGAAATCTCAAAGGGCACACTGACCCCCGGCCAGGAAGTTAGGAACACGCCAGGCAGTGCCGAACCGCCCATGCCGGAGAGGACTACATTCTGAATGTTGCCCTGTGGTTGAAAAGTGACGCCAAAGTCGTGCGCAACTTGCTGCCACTGTTTTTCGATAACGCCTAAAGCGTCTTGCGGATCTTTTTCGTTAATGTACTTAAGATCGTCAAGCAAAACTACCCCCTTATTTAGTACCTCTAGTATACCGTACCAGAAACCGCGGATTTTGGCTGTCTTGATAAGAGCCCCTAAGGGAGCGGGGGCATATTTTACTAGCAAAAAAAGTGGTCCCATGGCGCAATAAAGTAATGAACCAGTCGTCAGCACTAAGCCATCAAGAAATAGCACTGGCTAGGCAGCACCAAGCGCTATTGTTGCTCTTGCGTGCAATCGCTGTCACACGCATAACAAGACTCTGATATTATTACCGCAAAGCAGCAAAATGGTGGATAAGTCTATTCCCTGCCCTACCCTCTTATGATATAGTGCTAGAGAACAAATTGAACAAACTAACGGGGGTGGATATGTTCGACGATAAAACGCAAACTTCTAATGATCCTGGGGTATCACCAGAGCCGGCACCAGGCGGTGTTTTGGGTCCTGCTAGTGACGCGCCCACAGCAAATGCGACTATTGTTCCAGATGCTCCAGCAGAAACCACTACACTAACAGCTGCAACCAACGATACACCAGCAGCCGATGGCGTAACAGCAAACCCTGGCTTCAACAGCACACCTCTGTCTATAGCCAATGAACCAGTCGTAAGCCCACCTGCTACTGACGACACAAGTAGTAGTGCCCCATCTCCTGCTGTAAGTGATGACCTATTAGACATCAAGCAAAAAGCCCTCCAAAGCTTAAACCCCTTGCTTGGTCACCTTGACCAAACCCCCGAAGAAAAGTTCAAAACTACCATGATGATGATCCAAGCCAGTGATGACCAGAGCCTCATCAAAACGGCCTACGAAACTGCTCAACAAATTACCGACGAGAAGGAGAAGGCGCAGGCCCTACTCGATGTGGTTAACGAAATTAACTACTTCTCTCAGCAGCCCAA
>CAZJME010000012.1:0-11610 GCA_964547235.1 uncultured Candidatus Saccharibacteria bacterium | reverse complement strand
ATTGCAGAGAAGGCAATTTTGGTAAACGACAGAACAATAAGAGAACCAATAAGAGCAGTAACGTCACTCATAATGCTCCAGGTGAAATCCGAGACTATTCGGTCGTATGCGGTGATAAATTTGTTTGCTTGCGAAACTAAGGAACCACCGAACCTATCGGCATGAAATCTAGTTCCCATACGCTGTAGGTGATTAAATATGTGCTCGGCTAACTTCTGCATTGCATAAATGTCGTAGCGCCACACGCAAGGGATCTGTGTACGCCACAAAATAAAACCCACTACGATAGTCGCAACGTAACCCGCAAGGTAGGGACTTAACGCGCTCATTGTAATGGGGAGATGTTGTGAATATAGGTATTGCAGACGGTTAAACGCACTTGCTACTACAAGTGGTGGGATTACGTTACTGGCGATAGTAGCAAGCACGGCACCTATCGTACCGACCCAAAACAAAACTGGATATGGTTTGGTGAACCTCCAAAACAGCTTAAGGGTTTGTCGGTTCGCAGATTTTGACTGAGGTTTCATACTGTCAGCCTCCTAGCTGCAGTGATTAAGTAGTTTGTGCGAGGAGATTGGCTAACGTCGGCCAGAAAGGTCGACAAATACAAACGCAATTCTTGCCATGGTTTTAGCCAGCCTTTCCTTTACGTTAATACTTAACGCACAATATAACATAAGCCTGTCAGGGGTGACAAGGGAAAAATTTCAATCTATACTATTTAGTGATGAATAAGGTCATCCTATATTACAAATTTATACCGGTCGCCGATCCGGCGATTACTATGCGTTGGCAGCGAGAGCTTTGCGTGAGGTTGCAGTTGAAGGGCCGCATTATCATTAGCAAACATGGAATAAACGGCACGCTCGGTGGCGATATCGAGAACCTCAGAGAATATAAGCGCGAGATGAATCGCTCGGTGTTATTTAAGGGTATTCAGTATAAGTGGAGCGACGGAACGGGCAAAGAATTCCCGCGTTTAAGTGTAAAGGTACGAGATGAGCTGGTTGCCTTTGGTGTTCCCGAAGAAATCAAAGTCGATGAAAAAGGTGTAGTGGGCGGCGGACAGCACCTGAAGCCTGAAGCCCTACATAAACTTATCGAGGAAAAGGGCGATGAGGTTGTGTTCTTTGACGGACGGAATGCTTACGAGGCTGCGGTAGGCAAGTTTAAAGACGCGGTAATACCAGACACCAAGACAACACACGATTTTATAAGAGAAATTGAAAGTGATAAGTACGATGAGATTAAAAATAAGCCTATCGTAACCTATTGTACCGGCGGGGTGCGCTGTGAAATTTTAAGTAGCCTTATGAAAAAGCGTGGCTTCAAGGACGTCTATCAAATGGATGGTGGCATTGTAAAATATGGTGAGAAATATGCGGACGAAGGTTTTTGGGAAGGATCGTTGTATATCTTTGACGGCCGCATGAATCATCGCTTCTCGAACAACTCCAAAGATATTGGCAGGTGTATTTACTGTGACGCTCGCACGAGCCGTTACATTAACTGCACCGATAGGTCTTGTAATCGCTTGGTCTTGGTTTGCGAGGCGTGCGATCGGCGCACTCACTGCAGCGAACACGAACAACTTATTAAAAAAGTGTCTTGACAAATTGGCGAACAAGTAATAAAGTAGAACCCACCAAAAAGTGTTTTGGTTGTAAGCGATGAACTGTACGTTGTAATTGGACGCTTGACGTACAGGGAGCCACTAGCGTAACCGGACAACTGAACCGTCAATACTAGTGAGGTGGTAAGCGGTTTGGATGATCTTTCCAAGCCGCTTTTTGATTTTTGTAAATCAAGTGGAGAACTCCAATGACAATTGCAGAATCGCAACCCTCTAGTTTTGAAAAAGCTGCTGCTAGTTGTGCACCTTATCCTGGTTCGGAACTAACTGGCATTGTGTATGGTGGTGTAAACCCAGAAACTCAAGAACGTCACATGCTCGGTATTTATGCTGTACAGGTGAGCGAAGGGGATCAAACCTACACTGAAGAGCATGTGGTTCGGTTGCCACGTACGTTTCCGGTAGAGATTATTGCGACTGAGGAGTCCAACTTGATTCCTGCTCAATCTCTGGAGAGTATGTTGCGTGAACGAAGTGGGACCTCCACACGCAGTTGGGGAGAAGATGTCATACGACCAGAACGAGCCGCAGAACTAGGGGTGCGAGTAGCCGAGCTCGTCAACAATGCAGTGAGGTGGCTTGGCTTAGCGGATGTATCTAGTGTTGAGAGAAAGAGTGCAAAAGAGACAGCGATGACGTTTGCCGGGGCGACACGGAATGTTGCCGTTGGGACTGTAGAAGCGATTCGTTCGGCTGGGCAGCATGTTGATCCTAAGGTGCGTACTACGGTTGCCCGTGCTGCTGCAGTTACTGTCTTGGGTGTTGGATTATTATCGGTAGCATCACATACCGAGGGGAGCAGCGCAACAGCGCCCGAAAAGGGTGTAAAGACCGAGCAAGCAAGTTTGCCAAATCAAAAACTGCTGCAGTTTGTCTATACGCCTTCACGACCAACTCATCTTCGTGCAATTGCTGCCGACCTCAACATGCCCCAAGCCGAAATCGATAAACTGAATCCACAATGGGTAGGTAAGGAAGTACCATCTGGTAGGCACATTAATACACATGTAATTGCTGGTGTTGTCGAGACAAAAGAGCCAGTAAAGGCTCGCGATGTGGCCAAGGTCTTTGGTTTAACGGACGATGCGATTGCAGCGAGTAATCACGTCGATGATAATGGACTTATTCATGGCGAAGTGCGTCTACCCGGAAGAGTTGTCTACCGTGCCGATTCTGTCGATGCCGTAGCTTTAGCGCGGCAGACACAATCCGAGCCAAAAACGGTTGCCCGTATGAATGAGCATGCACTACCCGGTATGGTTGTGGTGCCTGCCGGCGATTTCGTAGACGAGACAGTCAATCAGCAAATTTGGGCAGTTTTGGCTAGCGCCGCACAAACCACAACGACTTCAACATCGGTTGCTCCAACACCTTCGACCACAGAAGCTACGCAAAGTGCTGCCGAAACTGCACCAACTACGACCCTAGGCAAGGAGACGGCTACGAGTGAAGCACCAACAACCACTGCTCTTGAAGCCCCCACCACAACAGCGCCGGTAGAAGCCGAGAAATCTCCTGAGCAAAAAGCTGCTGAACTGCTCAACCAGAGCCTTGAGTCTGTAAACATTATGAAAGAGACCAACGATATTGCTCCAGTGGTCGGTGCAGTGCATATTGCTGACGCGGTCTTTGCGCCACACGACCCTGATCGTCGGAGCGACATGCCGGCTGGCTACGTTAAGGCTCTGCTACCGAACGAGCTAGAGGGAGTGATGCAACTCCGTGTTCCAGCTGAGCGAACTGCGGGATTGGAGCGGTATTACTCTGCCGAAGCTGAAGCTACTAGCCGAGCCTGGGCTAAACTTATGGAAGAACTAGGGCAGAAATATCCTCAGTTTGCTCACGCCGTACTCCGCATAAGGGATGCCAACTCGCCCATTCACCGCACACACCAGCACGGCCAGATGTTCGATATCAGCAGTAATATGAATCTCAATGTGACCTTCACGGCAGATGGCCCGTTTGGCGACGTTAACTCTCCAAACTATAGCTTTGAATATTCCAAAGATTTGCTCAATGGCCTAGCTCGTTTGCGAATTGGCGACAACCCTGCGATCATGCGGGTTGTTTCTAGTGACCGCAAACTGGTGAATGCGGTAAACAGCATGTTAGGCATGCGATTCATGAGTTATGACGACAAGGGAGAGCATCACGACCACTGGCATGTCATCATGAATCCGAAATTTAATCTGCCATCGTGGGGCTTGCGGGCACGATACCTTCCGTGGAGTACTGACCAAGATCTGCGGATTGGGGCGGCAGCTCAGCCAATCTCACTCAAACAGCACAAATTAGTGCACGGCGCCTTTGAAGACTGGGTGAGTGATCGGCTCCGTAAGATTGCGGAATCTACTACTACAACGATAGCGCCGCCCTCGACTACTTCGAGTACTACTACGACGATTCCAGCGCCTCCTACTTCCGAGCAATCCACAACAGCAGCCCCCGAAGTGCAACCAGACTATTCATTTATTGAGTCTCTCTCTATTACCGAAGCGCAAAAGGCCTTCTTGCGCAAAATAGTACCAGATGGCGTCCAGGTTGCACGCCGCTACAACCTTAATCCTCAAGTGCTTATTGCTCAGGCGGCTATGGAAAGCGGCTATGGTCGCAGCAAGCTGACAGGTGCCACCAATAACTTGTTCGGTATCAAGGTTGGATCAAACTGGAACGGTGCTTCACTTCGTGCCCGTGTGGGCACCCAAGATAAATCGTACGTGGCAACATTCCGAAAGTATCCTTCGCTCGAGGCATCCATCGAAGACTATGCTCAGGTGATAAGTAGCAGACCGTGGTACAACGACGCGCGGGCTCATCCCGATGATCCCAGACTGTATGCGTTGGGCCTGATTCACGAGCTGAACCCCGATGGCTCTATCGCCAAACGGCAGGGCCAACCAGGAGTGCAGAGCTATGACGTTAACCCACGGTACGTAGACCAAGTTATGGCAGTCATCGATACATTGCATCTTAATCAATTAGGAAATAAATAAGGGGATAATTATGCCACCTAAACGAGGACTAGAATTCGATCCATCATTTACGCCGCGCGAAGGAGTGCCGTTGCAAGTACTTCAACACGACCCAGATCCGGCAGTTTGGTACTCTGGTGAGCCTCAAGTCAATCATAATGTTGTCGTTGAAGCCCGCCGTCCAGGGCGGATCAAGCGTGCTTTAACCGTTGGAACGGCGCTCGTTGCCGTAGCTGGTGTCGCCAATCTTGTATCCGACCTAACTGACTGGGATTGGGGTCGCCTGTTTGGGCATCATCCGACAGAACTCAGTGGGGGCGTAGGCAATGTGCGCACAGAGGTTGAAGAATATCACGGTATCGTGAGCGCTAAAATAGAATCAAAAGTTGATCTTGATCTGGAAAGAAACCTGCATCGCGTTGTCGTTCCGGATTGCCACGAAGAAGTGCACGAACATGGACTACCTTTATCTGGTTTACTGGTTACGGCAGCTGACGATATAACAGTTACCCAACGAAGTGATACGGTCGATGTGTCGGTAGCACGATTTGACGCTCCCGAGCTCGGTTTGCCACTTGATCGTCCGGTTTTGTCTGAAGGAGACAGTTGGAATATCTGTATACAAAAGACCGGCAAGGAAGATAAGAAAAATAGCCCCGAAAATGTCCCAGTGATGATTGCCGGGCAATTACTTGAAGCTGCCAGCAAACGAATCGGTGAGTGCGTAATCAATCAGGCAAATGACGAAGGGAGTGCCGTCCAAAAATTACTAACTACGAGCATTGCCACACAGATAGCTCACCTGAGAGGCATCGATCCTCGTAATGTGCACGTTTCGTTTGATTTTAAAGACAGTGATGAGGGGAAGAAAGCGATTGAGGAAGCTATCGATAACATCGTAAAGACACAAAAAGAAGAAACAGGCGCAGACGTTTCTATCGATACCGCAGAGGTGGCCAGCTGAAGGCTGCAAAAAATTACAGCTGTTCTCGCACCAAATGCACCAAGTAAGTAGCTCGGCTATAATAGAAGGGTGAACGAGAGGCTAGCCAAGAAACTCAAAGAACTACCAAATGCGCCGGGGGTTTATTTTCATAAAGACAAAAGCGGGCAGATTATTTACGTTGGCAAAGCGGCGGTACTGCGTAATCGTGTTCGGCAATATTTTCAAAAATCACGCACACGTGATCCAAAAACCGATCTACTAGTCGGCGAAATAGAAGATACGGATTGGCAAGTCGTAGACAGCGAAATAGAGGCTTTATTTCTTGAAGCTGAGCTGATCCGCCGCTATCTGCCCCGTTACAACATTTTGTTACGCGACGACAAGTCATCGAGTTTTGTGCGGATTGATTTTAAAAGCACGTATCCTACCGTAACGCTTACTCGCCGGCCGTTGGATGATGGAGCAACATACTATGGCCCATTCCTGAGCACCTTTGCTCTGAAACGGGCATTAAAGTACTTGCGGCGCATCTTCCCTTATTCTACGCATGCGGTGCTCCCCAATCGAGCTTGTTTGCAGGCGCACATTGGTTTGTGCCCGGGGCCCGAAACCGGAGAGCTGGACGAGAAGACTTATAAAGCCGACCTTAAACGGCTTGTTAGAGTTTTACAAGGACAGCGAGCCGGGTTGATTAAAGAGTTCGAGAAGGACATGAATCAAGCAGCCAAGGCCAATCGTTTCGAAGATGCAGCCAAGCTGCGCAATAAAGTCTTCGCGCTCAAAAATCTTGGGCAGCAAGTCATTTTTAGTGATAAAGAGTTTCAGGATCTCAGCAAAGACCACGCCCTAATCGAGCTGACCGAACTGCTCGGCTTGGCCAAAGTGCCGAAGCGAATCGAGGGGTATGACATTAGCCATATGAGTGGAACCGACACGGTTGCCAGCATGGTAGTGTTTACTAACGGTGTTTCTGACAAGGCCAATTATCGGAAATTCAAAATGCGTATTCCAGGTAACGATGATTTTGCTCATATGCGCGAGGCTATGACGCGCCGTTTTTCAGAAAAGAATGTTAAGCAATGGGGTATGCCCGAGCTGCTATTAATTGATGGTGGCAAGGGTCAGCTGGCGGCTGCCTTGTCGGTGCTGTCTGGACAAGACGTTAAAGTTCCGGTCATCGGCTTGGCAAAAAAACATGAAGAAATCGTTATTAAAAACGATTGGCCAATGACCGATCTTAGCCCAGAAGCGATATTGAAGTTTCGTGGATTCTCTAGGCTTAGCGAAGACTTTACTCTTGTAGATTTGCCGAATAATAGTCATATCGTCAAGTTATTGCAGCGTGTACGCGATGAATCACATCGTTTTGCTGTGAGCTATCATTCAGTCCTCAAAGTTAAGCGGCAGACTGCCAGCATTTTGGACGAAGTCCCAGGTATTGGCCCGGTAACGCGGAAGAAACTCATTAAAACATTCGGTAGTCTGCGTGGCGTCACGCAGGCACAACAGATTGAGCTAGAAAAGCTGCTCGGAAAAAAGAAAGCGACTGTTCTCAGACAATACCTCCAGGTAACCAGCAAAGATTGAAGGTTTTTGCTATACTGTAGGTTCACATGGGAGAAGGTTTTTCTAGTGAGTTTTTTGTCGCTAACCGAGAGCGGTTGCGTAAACTTTTTACCGGCAAAGCACCAATAGTCTTGACTGCTGCAGGGGCATTGCAACGTGGGGGAGATTCAACTTTTCGCTTTCATCAGGACAGTAGCTTTTGGTATCTGACTGGCATTAATAACCCTGACATTATCCTTGTTATGGACAAGGACAAAGAATATCTTATCTTGCCCGAACGTACTGACGTTGCAGAGGTTTTTGATGGTATGCTTGAACGTGCAGAATTACAGAAGCAGTCAGGCATAACAGAGATTTTTGATCAGAAAACGGGGTGGAAAAAGCTCGAGGGACGACTTAAAAAGGCGAAGCATGTAGCAACCCTGGCGCCGTTGGCGGCGTATGTAAACGTCTTTGGTTTTTATACCAACCCCGCCCGGGCAGCCTTGATGGCTCGCATCAAAGAAGCGAATGCCGATATCGAGGCACTCGATTTGCGGCAACACCTAGCTGTTATGCGCATGGTAAAACAGGCTCCAGAGCTAGATGCTATCCAGGATGCTATTGATGTTACGGTAAAGGCGTTCACGAGCGTCAAGCGAAAACTTCCAAAGTTATCGCACGAATATGAAATTGAAGCACAGCTTAGCTACGAATTCCGTCGCAAGGGTTCCGCGGGCCACTCCTTCGATCCGATAGTTGCTGGTGGCGCAAATGCTTGCACCCTACACTATGTAGAAAATAATGATCAGCTGCCCACAAGTGGTTTGATCATGCTTGATGCAGGAGCGCAGGTTAACCGTTATGCAGCAGATATCGCTCGAACGTATGCGCTGGGCACAACAACAAAACGCCAGCGCCAAATTTATGAAGCGGTCTGTGAAGTACAGGATTTTGCGTTTGCACAGCTCAAGCCGGGGATTTCTATTCGCGAAAATGAAGAAGCCATCGAACATTTTATGGGCGAAAAATTGCGAAGCCTCGGGCTCATTAAAAATGTCGAACGTGCTGAAATTCGTAAGTATTTTCCGCATGCAACTTCACACTTTCTGGGTCTTGATGTGCATGACCGCGGCGATTATGATCGTCCTTTGGAGCCTGGCGTGGTAATAACGGTCGAGCCCGGTATTTACGTGCCAGAAGAAGGCATCGGTGTACGTATAGAAGATGATGTTTTACTAACAGCTACAGGTATAAAAAACCTAAGCCGCAAGCTCTCGCGTGAGCTATGATACAATTAGCATAAGTATGAAGCGCCCGTTTGCTCGGTTCTTAATTCGTTGGTTCGTTTGTGGCTTTGGCCTTTGGGTGGCCGCCGGTCTTCTAGGTGGCAGAATCAACTACGACCAACGGCTTGGGGTCATTATTGTTTCTGGTTTCTTGCTAGCGCTAGTCAACGCAGTCATTAAGCCGATTGTTATTATTATGTCACTCCCAGCCATACTATTTAGTCTTGGACTGTTTATGATTGTCATCAATGGACTGATGGTTATGCTGGTGAGTAAACTTTATACCTCGCTGCATGTTACTAATTTTGGAGCAGCCATGTTGGCAGGTATGGTGATTGGTTTGGTAAATTACCTAGTAACGACTATACTAGAAGAACGATGAACTTCTTCAATTATGTGGCTCTGGGAAGCATGCTGATAGTTTCCGTTTTGATTTTGGTGCAAACCCGTGGCGCTAGCTTAGGCGCAGGACTTGGTGGCGGTGCCGAGGTTAACACCGTTCGCCGTGGAACTGACAAAACGCTGCATCAGATAACAATCATATTGGTAGTCGTTTTTGGGCTTTCCCTAATCCTTGGTGTCCTTCAGTAAGCAAACTGTCTCTAATAAACCCCTTGTGGTAACATAAACAAGTGATAGATCGAACCACCAAACTCCGCTGGCGACGACGTGTGCGGTTAGGCAAACGTCAGGTTGAGGAACTTGGTACGCAGGCCGAAGAAGGGCTCGAACGGCACTTTTTTAAGCGCTTTAGCCGATTGACGCGGGTACGACGCTTCATCGCTGCATGGGTTATGCTATTTACCCTCCTCATTGGTGGCGTTTTATACCAAACGCGTGCGTTAGGCAAATATTATCTGACAGACCAACCAGCGCCGGGAGGTATTTTTACCGAAGGAATCCTTGGGTCGTTCACCAATGCCAACCCAATCTATGCGAGCGGCAGTGTCGATAGTAGCGTCACGAAGCTATTGTTTGCTGGTCTGTTCAAATTCGACGAGCGCAATAAACTCGTCGGCGACCTTGCGGATAGATGGACGGTTGGAGAGCGAGGCTTAACATATACGGTGTATCTGCGGCCTAATCTGAAGTGGCAGGACGGTGTACCGCTAACCAGTGCCGATGTTTTATACACGTATGAGATGATTCAAAACCCCGATGCTAAGTCGCCATTAGCAACAAGTTGGCAGGGGATTAAGGTTTCGGCGCCAAAACCAGATATGGTCGTTTTTGTCTTACCAAACGTGCTGAGCGCTTTCCCCTTATCTATGACCAACGGCATTGTGCCCAAACATCGGCTCGAAGGTTTTCCGGCTAGCCAGCTCCGCTCGGTTGGTTTCAATACTAAGACGCCCGTTGGTGCTGGTCCGTTTAAGCTTGATGGGATAGAGGTGGTAGGCAAAACGGCAGAAGACCGCGAACAGTACGTGGGTCTAGTTCCCAACCCGCAGTATCATGCTGGTCCGCCCAAAGTGGAGAGGTTCATTATCCGCTCTTTTAGGAATGAAAAGCGCCTGGCAGAGGCCCTTCGAAAAAACGAGGTTAGTGCGGCTGCCGGTCTGTCGGTACTGCCGGAAGATTTAAAAAAGAACACCGAATTCACCGATTACAATATCCCGTTAAATAGTCAAGTGTTGGTGTTCTTCAAAACAACGGGAGAAATTTTAAAAGATACAAAAGTCCGGCAGGCACTTGGTTTTGCAACTAATCCACCGGCGATACTGCAAGGACTCGGACGGCCAGTTTTGCCCTCTAACGAGCCGCTTCTAGTGAACCAGGTGGGCTATGACAAAGCGGCAGCGCAAAATGTTAATGATCCCAAAAAAGCTAAACAATTACTCGATGATGCAGGTTGGAAGCTGGGGCAGGCTGGCATACGTACCAAGAATGGCGTAAAGCTCAGTTTTAGTTTGTACACTCAAACCAACAGTACCTACGACTATGTGGCACAGCAACTTAAGCAACAGTGGCGATCGTTGGGGGTTGATATCAGTATTCGGCAGCAGAGTGATGAAGAGCTACAAACCACCCTCGCCTTCCATAATTACGACGCTCTACTCTATGGCATCACGCTCGGGGCCGACCCCGATGTTTTCGTTTATTGGCATAGCTCTCAGGCGGATATTCGCTCACCAAATCGTCTCAATTTTTCCGAGTATCATTCGGGTACCGCCGACAAAGCGCTCGAAGCAGGGCGCACACGAGATGATCCGACTATTCGAGCCGTCAAATATCGTCCTTTTCTCGATGCTTGGCGCGACGATGTACCGGCCATCGCCTTATACCAACCGCGCTACTTGTATGTCGTCCATGGCAAGATTGCTAACTTTCAGCCCGTCGCACTCAACGCCGCCGCCGATCGCTACAACAACGTGGCCAACTGGCTCATTCGTTCCGTACCTCAACCTATACGATAATATGTTATAATAACTATATGATTTTTAAGGGCTTCTAAGTATCTCCCCCAGACCCAAAGTTGCTAGCGATTAGCTAGCCTATATTTAATGCCAAAAGGAGACATTACTATGAATACCAAACTACTCTATATGGAAAATATGCAGCTTCTGGAATGTAATGCGTATGTCGAAAAAGTAGATCATAAAGATGGAAAGACAATCATATATCTTGACCAGACAGTGTTCTATCCGCAAGGCGGTGGCCAGCCTTATGACACGGGTACAATTACAACGCCTGATGCTAGTCTCACTGTCGAAGAGGTACGTTACGATGCTGGTAAAGTACAACACATCGGGATCCTGGATGGGCAAATTATGCAAGGAGAAGATGTCGAATGTAAGGTTGACGCAGAAAGGCGCATACTGAATACGCGTTTGCACTCAGGAGGGCATATCGTCGATATGGCTGTCTACGAATTGGGCTATGACTGGGAACCCAAAAAAGGCTACCATTTTCCGCAAGGGGCCTATGTCGAATATGCAGGAAGCTTAGCAGAAGATAAAGAAACTCTTGTTGCAAAACTCAATGAAAAGATTAACGATATTCTTGCGCGTAATATACACACAGAGATACGCTTCATGCCAAAAGAAGAAATGTCGCAGTACTGTCGGCACGTGCCAGATTTTTTGCCGGCAGGCAAGCCAAGCCGTATCGTCCTCTATGGGTCCTTTGGTGTTCCATGGGGGGGCACCCATGTAGCAGAATTAAATGACATCGGCAAGGAGTATATACGGAAGGTAAAAGCAGGTGGTAGTACGATTAGAA
>CAZJME010000011.1:0-11717 GCA_964547235.1 uncultured Candidatus Saccharibacteria bacterium | reverse complement strand
CCGAGCGCTGTCCATCCACGGAGCAGAGCTCCGTGGTTCTTCGCGCGGGGTAAAAAGAAATTCGGCGGGGGAAATCCAAAAATAATCAAAATCCAGGGCTGGCGGGGCGCAGCGCACGCTTGCGTGCGCTAGGCGGCGGGGCTAAGCTTGCAGGATTTAGCAGTTTCGCTCAAAATAGGTTCTAGCCTTGTCGTACAAAGGCATCAAATTTGGAAAAACCATAAGGCGCGGCGTTTTGCGCCGAAAATTGAAAAAAGTTTCTTCGTGGTGGGCGAGGTGGGACTTGAACCCACAAGGTTGTTTAGACCAGCGGATTTTAAGTCCGCCGCGTATACCAATTCCGCCACTCGCCCGTAAACTCAAGAGCAGAACGGTTCGATTATACCGAAGTATTGCTCGATAAGAAACACTATCATCAAAACTGTTGATTTGTCGAGCAAGGCGTTTGAAGCGCAGTAAGCGACAGTCTATGTTGTTTCGCGTTGTGGGACGATTCTTGTGCGGCGCGCTTTTGGCACCACCGTGCTACAAAGTGACTTACCACTCTGCCATCACTGCCACGCAAGATTTGCATCAATTTACCAGTCTGCACTCGACAGACAAAGGAAGCTTAGGAACCTTTTGGAGGCGCGTACGAGATTCGCACTCGTGTACAGGGTTTTGCAGACCCTTGCCTAACTTCTCGGCCAACGCGCCAGCGGTAACCTTAGAATTATAGCAAGCCGCCCGTTGCTTTATAAAATAATCGCTCGTGGAACAACTCTGAGCCCGCCCGCTTCTGTTATTCCGTCAATCTCATAGTCTGGATAATCGCCAAACGGAATCCGCTGTACGACGATCTTGCCAAGCCGAGCAGCCGAACCGGGACGACGGCCATGGGGACGACGGCGGTCCGTCACACAGCTTGCCCATTCTGCCTGTGAAACTTCTTGCGCAATTGCCACCGGACGAACCAAGCCAGTGTCAAAGACTAGTGAGATAACACCCTCTCCAAGCACGACTCTGCTGCCCGGATGGACCACACGTTTTGTAGTTGGTGGAAGTTCCAAACCTCCGGAGATTGGTATCGAGGCCGTCAAGTCATAAGCGGCCACTCTACCACGACCTAGATCAACCAAGCCGGCATTATCAGGGATTAGGCCTCTCAACACCTCGTCGGCAGCTGCTTGTGGCGGGTTGGGGCACAAGTCCTCTGGAGAAAAGATACCTGCAGCAACAGCGGCCGGAAACGGTAGATAACCTGTTTCGCCTGCTGCTGGCAACGAACCGACTGGTCTTAGTAGTGACACTATTTAAGCTCCTTAATTTAAAAGTTGCCCCTTGGGGGCAGCCTTTTTGAATCTTCCATGATAACACTAATGCTAAATCATGTCAAGACTAACATTGCTGAATTTTATTTGATTAGTTATTGACGCCGTTCAGTATTATACTTGTGTTTAAGTTTACACTATGAACCCCCTAGTTATTTTTGTTAGTTTCGTTATTGCTGTGGGCGCTGTTGCCTTGTTGTCTTGGAAATTATTGTTCCTTCGTAACCCCAAACGCACCATTCCTCCAGGCAAGAATTTAGTCTCGCCAGCAGATGGCACAATCATAGAAGTTTTTCAGTATCACGATAGCTCTGTCGAGCTTTTTAAGGGCAATCATCGTGCCCTGGGCTATATCAAAACTATGACCGAAGATGTTGCTAGGCATGGTTATATTGTATCGATTTTTATGTCTCCGCTCGACGTTCACTACAACCGAACTCCTCTGTCTGGCGACATCGTGAGTGTTCGACACAGTGCTGGTAAGTTCCTGCCCGCCAACACGTTTCGTTCTGGATTAATAAACGAAAAAACAGAAATAGTAATTAAAAATGCAGTCATTCGAGTCAAAATAATCCAAATCGCTGGCTTTTTAGCCAAACGTATCGAAACCTTCGTGCAACCTAACGATAAAGTAAAAAAGGGTCAGTTGGTAGGCTTGATTAATCTTGGCTCACAAGTCACACTAGTATTGCCCCGTTCCGTTACTTTAACTGTGTCAAAGGGGCAAAAAGTAACCGCGGGAGAAACAATAATTGCAAAAATCAATCACTAAATACTTAACCCTGGCAACCGTAGCCACCTTGGCTAATCTAAGTTCCGGTTTGCTAGCAATTCTAGCTGCCAGCCAACACGACTATTGGCTCGCCTGTATTCTGCTGTTTGTGGGTGCCTGGTTTGATATTATGGACGGTTATATCGCAAATCACCATGGGCAAGCCACCGATTTTGGTGCCGAAATGGACTCCTTGGCCGACCTGGTCACTTTTGGCGTCGCGCCAATGTTTATTATCATGTCTTACTACAATACCAATTGGCTTTCTGTATTGACGTTGCTCATTCCTCTCTGCGGGGCGCTTCGTCTGGCCCGCCACAACGTGAATCGCGTAAAAACCAAAGACTACTTTATTGGCGTACCAATTGATACCAGCTGTATTGTCGTTCCCTTACTGCTCTTCTGCGTTGACAATCTACTAATTGTCGCTTTTACAATCGCTATCTTGTGCTGGCTATATGTGAGCACGCTAAAGGTACCTCGCCTTTTTATATAATCCGTTAGGAAGTGTGTAGTAAAAATTCTTATACACGAGCTCCGAGCTAAAGCTGAGCGTCGTCGGCGAGACAGATGCTTGCCAGCGCGGTTTTGGCGTCGGTGTCTGGCAAATTTTTACAGAACAAGCCCTGTTGTGACGCTCCCGCAAACTTCCAATTTTTGCCGCCACTATTTGTATAGAAAAAGGCTACTGCGCTAAATGAGCTGCTATAGTCTGTGGCACGAATGCTAACCGTGGCGTAATGGTAATCACCTGTTCCTGAAGACTTAACTTGTGGCTCGTATAAGTATGCGCTAATCGGATAGCCCCCACGCTCACCAGTTTGATCATCGCTTTTGACGTCTGCTTTATCAATATAATCTTTATAGGCTGCATCAAAATCCACTACTTTCTGTGCTGCTTTATTAATGGCATCTTTGCTCACACAGTCGACATATAGACTAGACGTTCCGTCTATGGCAAGTGCAGCACTCGAGCCCATCAAGCAGATAGTATCCTCGCTGAGATAGTAACCGTTGGCAGCGTGACCATACGGAGGGTTTTGGATATGCGCGGGTTCAGTAATGTTAATCGGTGGGTGAGCTACATACTCAAAACCATTGGCAGTGAGCAAGGCAGCGATATTTTTTGCCTGCACATCAAGCATCGATTGGATGACATCAGCCTTGCCAGTTAAGTGCAACCAATTATCACTCTTTGCGGCACTTAAAATTTTTGGGGTTGTTGCTTCATACGCAACATAAGGCGTTAAGATGCTATCCTGCTTCTCGCGATAATCTTTTAGCGAAAGTTCAGGGAAATCCCCCCGCTCCTTTTCATATTTCTCGATTATTTGGCTAATGCTAAGCCTCGGAACCGGCTTCTTGGCCTCGTACACACGCCAGCCGACAAAACCAAAGACAACCACGATTAGAACTACGAGCATGGGTTCAAGATGTCCAAAACCACTCTGGCTTGAACATGTTCGTTTTGTTCTCATATGCTTAACTTTAAATTACTCATGCTTAAAACACAACGTTCCGACAAATCCTTTGCTTTATACCGTCTCAGAGGTAATCTTATTCCGCCAATACTACCAACGGCCTTTACGAGCAAGTGCCGCATGGCGTCATATCAGTCCGGGGTGCGACTATTTACGAAACTGTAATATTCACCGTCAAAACGATCGCTTTTATACCTTTTTTGTCGACTTATTGCGCCGTATCGCCTTCATGACACTACCCCTTCATTGTTTGCCAATCCTCGATTATTTCCCTTGCGGCTAGCAAGCATAACTCTCGCATGAATCGATGTGGCTCAGAGAGCCTGCAGTGCATTGCGGAACGAATAGAAAGCAGGCTTGATGTGATAATCTGTCGTAAACAGAGTAGAACGTCGTTTGGAATGCGTAAACGAGACGACATTATTACGATCCGTGATGCCAAAAACATTCAAGCTGACACAATTATGCGACTCAATGCAAGCTCTGACCACGTCCGCGGCAATATCAGCCTCTAGCTGCGCTTTATGCGCGACGCTCCCTTTTACGGTCGACGAGTTAATGTCGAACTCTGTAACATACACGGGGACATTAAGCACCGCAAAACGCTGCATGTTCTTCGTCATCGCCTCTTTGCTTGGCGGCCGTGCGGCATCAAGATGCATCTGCATACCAATGCCATCTATGGGAACGCCTCTGGCTTTAGCGGCTTTGATATAGTCAAACATTGCATTCGAGATACCGTTTTCGGTTTCGTTATTAAAGTCGTTGAGCAACAATTTTGCATTCGGATCAGCAGCGCGCGCCCACTTAAAAGCATTGTCAATGTAGCCATTGCCGCCTAAGTGATCTCCCCACCAGTTATCAAGTCCGTAGGTGTGCTTTTCTCTGGTGAATGCTTCATTAACTACCGTCCATTCCTCAATCTTGCCCTTGTAGTGGCCAACGACCGTACTAATGTGTTGGTGCATCATATCGAGCAGCTGCGTAGGCGTGTAATTTCCGTTTCTTAACCATTTGGGCAACGAATCGTCTTCAGTCCACACAAGATGATGCCCCTGCACGGGCATGTTGTGCTCTTGAGCATAAGTAACAATCTGATCTAGTGGTGCAAAGTTAAACTTATCCGGGGCTGGTCGCATTTTGTCCCAGTGGAGCTCTCCATCGCTCGTCACAAACGAAAATTCTGAGCTTAGAATCTCGTCAAAAGGTCGGCGCTGCAACCAGTTTGGCTTAACTAAGCTGCCTAGAGCAAGCTGATGCTTAGCTGCCAGCTCTTTAAGTGGTGGTGATGGCAAGGCGGGTGCCGAAGCAAGATAGCGCGGATAGTAGTAGCCCATTCCAGCCAGCAATCCGCCCGCCAAAACGGCTATGACAAGCCACCAGCGAAAGCGACAGTGTTTGAAAATTGTGAAGGCAGAAGTCTGCTGCCTACCTATTTTTTTCTTCTGCCTGCTAGCCATTAGCACTTATTATATGTCATCCAACAAGAATAGTATTGCAAATCGCGCGTCGCTATTTTGTCGACTACGAGCACGTGTTCCAAGTGAAATACCGATTCAACTCTATAACTACTAGTTTAAGGAATAGCGAGCTCGTCTTAACATCAAAGCATTTATAGCCACAATTACCGTAGACATAGACATAAGAACCGCACCAATGGCAGGCGGCAATAATACGCCCGAGCCATAGAGCACCCCAGCAGCCAAAGGAATAGCAACAACGTTATAGCCAGTCGCCCAAATAAGATTTTGCACCATCTTTCGGTAAGTTGCTTTCGACAAATGAATAACCCGTATTACATCTCCTGGGTCGCTTTTTACTAAGATAATATCAGCCGCTTTTATGGCTATGTCCGTGCCGGCACCGATAGCCATGCCTATATCTGCACTAGTTAGTGCGGGAGCATCGTTGATGCCGTCGCCAACAAAAGCTACTTTACTACCAGATTTCTGTAATTCTTTAACCTTGTCTGCTTTATCACCTGGCAGTACTTCGGCAAAATACTGGTCTAATTCCAACTGTTTCGCTACATTGGCCGCGACGGACTCACTATCGCCCGTGACCATTGCTGTTTTAATGCCCTCTGCTTTGAGTGCTGCAATCGTTACTTTAGATTGCTCACGAACAACATCTGCTAGTGCGATTGCCCCCACCACGACTTTGCCGTCCTTTATAAGATAAACCTCCGTCTTACCGTCTTTAGTAGCCTGCTTTATGTGCTGTTCAATTTCTCTCGGAATTTCAAGATTTTTTTCTTTTATGTAGCGGTAACTTGCCGCCACAAAATTATCGTGCCCGTGTAGTCTACCCTTAACACCAAGACCAGGTAGGGCGACAAAGCCTTCAACCTTGTCCAAATGAACGTGTTTTTTCTGAGCCTCTTTGATAATAGCTCTTCCAACAATGTGTTCGCTATGTTGCTCAAGACTTGCCGTCAGATGCAAAATATCTTCTTTGGTATAGCCTTTTGCTGCCCAAATGTCGGTTACACCGTGTTCGCCTTTGGTGAGCGTCCCAGTTTTATCAAAAAGCACCCAATCTAACTTGCGGGCCGTTTCAAGCGCCATACGCTTACGCACCAATAGGCCGTTACGCGCAGATATTGCTGTGGAAATAGACACAACCAGCGGTATTGCCAGCCCCAGTGCGTGAGGACAAGCGACAATCAAAACGGTAACTGAACGTTCAAGGGCAAACGCAGCATCCTTTGCAATGAGCCAGTAAATAAACGTGACGATGCCCGTGACTATCGCAATGATAGTTAGCGCAAACGCCGCTTTATCTGCAAGCACCTGCACATTCGACTTCGTACTTTGAGCCTCAGCAACCAGTCGCATAATGCCTGCCAACGCCGTATCTTCGCCAAGTTTCGTAACTTTAACTGTCAATGAGCCGTCTTGGTTTATCGTGCCCGCTACAACCTCATCGTCTATAAACTTGTTGCTTGGCTTACTTTCGCCGGTTATGGCTGCCTCGTCTACCGATGAACTGCCGTCAGTGATTATGCCATCAACAGGTATGCTTGAACCAGGACGTATCAATACTAAATCTCCAACCTTAAGTTCGCTCACTGATACTTGTTTTGGCTTGCCGCTAACGAGTTTTTCCGCTTTATCGGGTAAAAGTTTAGCTATTGCATCCAGGGCGTTTTCGGCTTTGGCAATAGATGCCATTTCTAGCCAATGTCCAAGCAGCATAATGGTTACTAAGGTCGCTAGTTCCCAGAAAAAACCTTCGCTGTCTAGCCAAAACTGTGTGGCTACGCTGTACGCATAGGCCGTGATAATCGCCAGACTGATAAGTGTCATCATACCTGGCAATTTGGCTTTTAGTTCGCTGTTTGCCCCCTTAATGAACACCAGCCCGCCATAGAAGAATATGATAGTGCTCAGCACAAATGGAACATACTGCGAGCCAGGAAATGCTGGCGGCGCAAAGCTCAGCCATGACGAAATCATCTCGGAATATACTAGAACAGGAATGGTTAGCACAAGGCTGAGCCAGAACTTATCCTTGAACATCTTTATAGAGTGACCGGCGTGTTTGTCGTGCTCCGAATGCTCACCATGATCATGCGGTTGGTATGAGTGGTTCATCGAAAACCTTTTATATTGGAGAGTTCATATAAGGCTAGCAGCTCCTGAGTAGCCGTCGCTTGCGACTTTTTCGAACTTGAGGCTAGTTGCTGAGTGATGTGTGTACGAATGTGGTTTTCTAGGATCAATTTGTTGAGCGAGCCGATAGACCTTTGAATAGCAAGACTTTGGGTGAGAATATCCATGCAGTAATCTTCGTTTTCGATCATCTTTTGGATGCCGCGCATTTGACCCTCTAGAATCTTGGCTCGGTGCAACGCTCGTTGTTTTATGTCGTCAATCATAACCTTATCATAATACCCCCTAGGGGTATTATGCAAACTTATTTTGTACCATATGGTTTATACTTAAGTTCAAGCATGAGTGGCCAGCATCACAATAAAAACATTGGGGGTAGTATTGTATTTGGCTTGGTGCTAAATTCCGGATTCACACTAATCGAGTTTGTTTTTGGCATTGTATCAGGCAGCCTGGCACTGATAGCCGATGCCACCCATAATTTGACGGACACATTTACCCTGGCGGTTTCCTTTGTAGCCAACCAAGTGGCGGGGCGTTCGGCCAACGCGAGCAAGACTTTTGGCTACGGCCGAGCAACAATTCTGGCAGCCCTACTCAATGCCAGCGCCATGCTAGCAATTGCTGGTTTTATAGCGTTTGAGGCGATGCAAAGACTGGCCCACCCGCAGCCAATTAACGGCGGCGTGGTTGCTACCATTGGTGCAGTCGGTGTTGTCGTTAACGGCACCATAGCCTATGTACTGTCAAAACAGCGGCACGACCTGAATTTACGCACTGCCTTTGTGGATATGGCATTTGATGCATTATCTTCGATTGGCGCGGTTGTCGCAGGTTTGGTTATTATGTACACGCACATAAATGGTATCGACAGTATTATTGGCCTATTGGTTGCTGTGTTATTGGCATACAACACTCTCAGAATACTCTCCGAAGCTGTACAGGTGTTGCTTGAGGGCACCCCAAAAGGAATCGATATAGCCACCACAGCTCGTGCCATTGCTGCAGTTGAAGGTGTTTTGGGTGTTGACGATCTACACATATGGTCTATTCGCACAGGATATAATGCGCTTAGCGGCCATATCATCATAGACAAAGAAGACCTGATGCAATGTCGCAAGATTGTTGAAACAGTAAAAGCCAGTCTGAAAAAACAGCACAATATCCAGCACGCTACCATCGAGGTTGAGCTGCAAGACTGCACCACACACGAAGGCCACGAAAAACACTAGACTACTGACTCAACAGTCTCTTACTGCGCGAACACATGAAACAAACCGTGCCTATGTCGTGAGCATCCAACCCCCTTCCCCGTACAAGAAGATAGCTGACAGTAGTGAGTTGAATCTATTTTTAACCCCAAACATGCGCAGCCTACGGCGGCCCATTATTCTTTTTCCCGCCAAAAAGTATTTGGCCTGCGCTCCGCGCGGCCAAAGAAAAAACGGTGCATTTGCACCGCAATTCCGATTTTGTCCAGAAATGGTGCCATGTAGTTGACGTACTCCAAACAAAAGCAGCAGAACTCACGACAACTACATTCTAGGGGAATTAGTGGAAGGATTCAATCTGCCGGGCAATTGATAAACGTCTAAGTATCTAGTTGTTTACCTAATCGTCTGTGAGTAAATCAACACTACTTTTGTTTATTCAAAAACTTATCGGCATACGAGCCAAGAACGCCATTAATCATGGTTTGGTATTTGGTATCATGCTTTCTGGCATAGCGTTTAAATAACTCTAAGCTATGCTTGTCTATAGCAATAGTTATTTTTTCCTTTTCTGTCTTTTTAGCCAGCTTATCAGGCGATGGTAAAAAATCAGTTACAACCACCGCTTCGTCTAGTGCTTGCTCTATATCTGCTGGGGCGTTCACGTAGCTAGTTGTGTTGCTCATATATTTTCTTTCCTTTCCGCCAATATCCCGCACCTATAATGCGAATCTGGCTGTTTCTTATGGTAAATCTGACGGTAGCAATACTACCGTTGGTTGTTTTGCCAATGCAAAAGTAGCGTTTTTCGTTAGACGAGTGCTTTACATCACGTAAAATCACTCTGTTCTTATCAAAAAAGGCTCCTTGGGCTTCGTAGAACGATAGTTTATGTTTGGCGATATTTGCCAGATTTTTGCTATCGTCCCAAGTAAAGTCCATACATACTATTATACATACTTTTGTATGGGTAGCAATCACGATATTAATGGCGAATATAAGCACGACCCAGTTAAAACAATTTCAGGTGTTTTGGGTGTTGACGATCTACACATATGGTCTATTCGCACAGGATATAATGCGCTTAGCGGCCATATCATCATAGACAAAGAAGACCTGATGCAATGTCGCAAGATTGTTGAAACAGTAAAAGCCAGTCTGAAAAAACAGCACAATATCCAGCACGCTACCATCGAGGTTGAGCTGCAAGACTGCACCACACATGAAGGCCACGAAAAACACTAAGCTAGTTTCTACATGTTAGTTTTGGTGCAATAGTAGCGTTTACATGCGTAATTTTACTGAAATCGAATGTAGTCCGGCTAAAGTATTCAAATACACGCGCAGCTTAAAAAACATCGCCCTTACCCTCCGTGAAGAAAAAACGGTGCATTTGCACCGCAATTCCGATTTTGTTCCAAACTTGGTGGACCACTACAACGAAACCCAAACCTATTTTATCTCAAGAAGTTGAAAATCTAAAACGAGAGCAAGCCCCGCCGTTTGCCAGCCAAAGGCTGACCCGACCCGACAGACCTGACTTTTTCCTAAAACAAAAAAGAAATTCGGCGAGGGAAATCTCAAAAACGTAAACGACGCTGACTTATAATCCAAGCAATTGTTTCTTTTTTGTGGCAAATTCTTCATCTGTCAGAATACCTTTTTCTTTTAGGGCTGCTAGTTTTGACAGTTCATCAGCAACGCTATCCTGTATAGTTGATTGCGCCGTTTGAGATTGACTAGCTACGTTTGCTTGTTTTGCAGTCGATATAACCTTAGCCAACTTTGCACGTAGCGCCATAGGTGCTTTATTATCAACAAATAATATTACTTATTGCCCATCAGTAAGCTCTAGAGTAATGTATGCTTCCTGGTCCTTGTTTTTCTTTTTAAGTGCAAATGCAAAAATACCTACGGCTAGTAAACGTGTTACAGTGACCCGTCTATTTACATCATCTTTACCCTCAATAACTACATCTTTAATCTGAACCACCCACACTTCAACCCGGCGTCAGCCGGGTTTCTTGTTCGTAACTAAAAAAGACGACATACTTTTTCTTGGTCATCCACTAAAACAAACAAGGAAAATATATGTCGTCAACAGATATTGTACGGGACACCCGTACGCTCATTCAAAATAAAATAATCTCTGCTGTACCCAAGAAGTGGCAAAAACAGCTTCAGTTTGGCCTGCAGGCCTACGCACTCCAGGCCTTTCAGAGTGCGACGGGCAACGCTCGTCGGGTTGTAGCCAACCCCAATACGGCCGCCCGCAAGAGTGAGCGACTGCTTGCCAACAAGAGGTTAGCTGACCATCTGGGCACGGCCTTCGACAGTCTAAGTCTGGTTCGACCGGGGAGCTACGTCAATGTCGATCACTCTGACATGAATGGCCTGACGGCTCTAGTGGGAGCCGTCCAAACCAGAAATGGTCGAGCCATTCCGTGTTTTGTTGAAACCACCTATAGCGACCGACTGAGTGCCAGAAAGGACACCTCACCCAGAAAGAAAGCCCTGCGAGCGGCTAGAGCCCAGGAGCGTAGGTTCCAAAGTTTCACCGGTCATACCATTGACACCCTACAGGACTTTGCAGACCGCTTAGGCTTCTGGCCCAAGCTGGTCTTTGACCGAGGCTTCAGTAATGAATCCATTGTCACACACCTGGCAGCTGCGAGAGCCACTTTCTACATCCGGGTCAAAGCTGGACGCTACATTGAGTTAGACGGCCAGTGGCTCAAGATCCAGGAACTCAAGCAGAAAGATGTAACCATTCGGCTCTACGGATTGACCCTACGGGTCATCCGTAGTCCTAAAGATGGAAAAAATGACGAGCCTTGGTACATCTTGACTAATGACTTCACTAGCAGTCGAAACAAGGTGGTACGTATTTACTACCACCGGTTTGAGATTGAAGAAAGTTTTAAAGATCTCAAACATATCCTAGAGTTTCGACGTACTCGCCTCAACAAACCAAACAGTCTCAAAGTTATCTTGTGGCTTATGTTTCTAGGCATTGCCTTGCTCTACAAAGTCACCAAACCAAGCACCCACCGGCAGCACCCCAACCCCAAGAAACGCATCTCTTGGATTAGACAGGCATTAGAGCAACTGCACCAGGCCTACGGCCTGGTGCTCTGGGGTGTAGTCTGAAGTGTGGGTGGTTCAGCTTGCTAACATTGAATTAAAGGACCAAAAGTTGTCTTATACGATAAATGACCCCTTTAAAACAATCATTGAAGCAAAGAAAAAAGCCCCTTCAGGCTCTAATTCTAAAATTTGGTGCGGGTGACGGGACTCTAACCCGTGGCCTCGTCCTTGGCAAGGACGCG